>DATHPH010000330.1:0-3073 GCA_035484095.1 Cytophagaceae bacterium
TAATGGCAGTATTACCATAGAGGAGTTAATGAATTTTGTAAAAGGTCCTGATTTTCCAACAGGATCCACGATATACGGAGTTTCAGGAATAAAATCTGCTTTTGAAACGGGTCGTGGACGTATTGTCCAAAGAGCAGTGGCTCGTTTTGAAACGCTGGCTTCCGGAAAAGAACAAATCATTGTAACCGAAATTCCATATATGGTGAATAAGGCCAATATGATTGAGCGCACGGCCGAATTGGTTAATGAAAAGAAAATCGAAGGTATTACAGGAATTCGTGATGAATCTGACCGCGATGGTATGCGCATTGTTTATGATTTGCGCAAAGATGCGTTACCTGCTATTGTTTTAAACAACCTTTATAAATATACTGCTTTACAAACTTCTTTTGGTGTAAACAACGTAGCCTTGGTAAAAGGAAGACCTGAAACACTGAATCTAAAAGATTTAATAGTACACTTTGTAGACCATCGTCATGAGGTGGTTACCAGAAGAACGCAATTTGAACTGGAAGAAGCAGAAAAACGTGCGCATATTCTCCAAGGGTATCTGATTGCTCTTGATAACCTGGATGCTGTGATCAAACTCATTCGTGAATCCAGAGATCCGGAAGTTGCCAAAGTAGGTTTGATCACTGAATTTGGAATGTCGGAAATTCAGGCCAAAGCTGTATTGGAATTAAGACTGCAACGTCTTACCGGTATGGAACGTGAGAAAATCGTAAAAGAATACGAAGAAATTATGGTTCTGATTAATGATTTGAAAGATATTCTTGCGAGCAGAGATCGCAGAATGCAAATTATTAAAGATGAATTGGCTGAAATCAGAGAACGTTATGGAGATGAAAGAAGAACTCAAATTGTTCACTCCAGCGATGACATTGATATCGAAGATATTATTGCCGATGATGAGATGCTTATTACCATTTCTCATGAAGGTTATATCAAACGAACCGCTTTAACAGAGTACAGAACCCAAAACAGGGGAGGAGTGGGTTCCAAAGGAGTAGCGGCAAAGGACGACGATTTTGTCGAACATCTGTTTGTTGCCACCGCGCATAATTCACTGTTAATCTTTACAGAATCAGGAAAGGTATTTTGGTTGAAAGTGTATCAAATTCCGGAAGGAAATAAAGTTTCCAAAGGTCGTGCGCTTCAAAATCTGATTCAGATTGACTCTTCCGATAAAGTAAGAGCAGTCATCAATGTGAAATCCTTAAACGATCAGGATTATATTAATAATAATTTCTTGATTATGTGTACGGAACAAGGTACTATTAAAAAAACTACCTTAGAGGCCTATTCCCGTCCGAGAACAAACGGTATCAATGCCATCACCATTCATGAAGGAGATAAATTGTTAGACGTTCGTTTAACTTCCGGAAACGATGAAATTATTATTGCTTTAAGAAGCGGACGTTCTATCCGTTTTAACGAAAGTAAAGTAAGACCAATGGGAAGAACAGCCGCAGGAGTAAAAGGTGTGACATTGGCCGGGGCAGAAGACAGAGTAGTGGGATTGGTTTGTGTGAAAGACAAAGAAACTACCCTGATGGTGATTTCTGAGAAAGGTTACGGTAAACGTACGTACCTGGTAGATCCGGAAGATGGAAGTGATATCTATCGTGTTACAAACAGAGGAGGCAAAGGTGTAACAACCTTAAAAGTAACGGAAAAAACAGGCCATCTGGTCACCATTCATGATGTAAGCGATCGGAACGAAATTATGATCATTACAAAATCGGGATTGACTATTAGAATGGCAGTTGCCGATTTAAGAGTTATTGGAAGGGTAAGCCAGGGGGTAAGATTAATTAAGTTGAACGAAGGCGATGAAATTAGTTCTGTTGCAAAAATAGAAAAAATAGAAGGAGCAGAAGAAGAGGTAGAGCTTGCCAAACCGTTGGACGAACTTCCGGAAGATATTGGAGAATCAGAACCGGAAGCCGAAGAGGAAGAAGGAGACGAAGAACCTCCGATAGAAGAATAAATTTACGAATAGAAAAGAAAGCACAGCCCGACAAGCTGTGCTTTTTCAATAGTTTCTTTTATGAAGTTTCTTGAAAAGGTATTAATTGTACTTGCGTTTATAGGATTATTAGTAAGAGCCCTGATGTGGCAAGGAGGAGAAATATTTCTTACCGTAGCATTGCCTTCTCTTTCGATTCTTTATTTGCTTATGAGTTGGTCGGTTTTTAAAGACAAAAATCATGGCCATAATATTTTTCTATCCATGATGACTGGTTTGTCTTTTAGCATTGCGGTTATCGGAATACTATTCAAATTGCTTTTATGGAAGGGGGGCGATACCATTCTTATAGCAGGATTAATGGTTATGGCAATTTCTAAGATAATTGGTTTGTTGTTAAAATGGAAGTATGCGGATGCTTTAGAAAATTATTTCAAAAATCTTTTTCTTCGGTATTATATTATTGCAGGAATTACATTAATCGTTTTTTTAATTCCTTCCAAAACAATTGTATTTTTATACCACCGCGATGACCCGCAATATGTAACTTTGTACCTGCGTTATTTTAACGAACCTTCCAATATGAAATACAGAGAAGATTTTTTTCGGTATAGGAGTAAGAAATACAAGCAAAAATGGAACGTCAAAGAGTACCATGAATACACAAATCATTCACAAAATTGATTTTATTTTTTCTGTTTTAGGGAGTTCTCAACTTTCAGGGAAGTTTACATCTGCTGAATTTTAGCTAGATTGAAATATATCTTCCAATTTTAGTTTTGCAATCTTACCTGAAATACTCTAAATTTAGAAACACTTTTAAACTTGGTATTTATTAAAATGCAGGCAACAATTGATACACCTGATAAATATTGGTTGCTTTTTTGTGCTTCAGTATTTCGCAAGTAATATATATCAAATTATGAATGTTCAATGTACCTATAAAACAGAGCAGACAATCAAATTTCTACTTATGAAAACAAAAATAGTATTTATTGCCCTTTCAATGATCATATCAATCGTTGCGGGTGCTCAAAACTCTGCTATAACCAATGCGATTCTTTTCCAACGAGACGGGAATTTGCTGAAAGCAAAACAAAATAT
>DATHPH010000331.1:0-2835 GCA_035484095.1 Cytophagaceae bacterium
GGTTTTATATTCCTACATAGTATACATGAACACACAAAAGGTAAGTTTAAAAGAAATACTTAACACCTCTGTCATTGTAGCCGCTCTTGGTTATTTTGTGGATGTGTACGATTTGGTATTATTTTTAGTCATTGGAATTGATAGTCTGTTGGCCATTAAAGTTCCTGAAATTATGAAGATTAAGGAATTTCAATATTTACTGAATATCCAAATGATCGGGATGCTTTTAGGAGGACTTTTCTGGGGTATCCTGGGAGATAAAAAAGGCAGATTATCGGTCTTGTTTGGTTCTATTCTGGTGTATTCCCTTGCCAATATCGCCAATGGTTTTGTCATTGAAATAGCCAATATTTTAGGCGCAGATGCAATGAAAGTGTATTCTGTACTGAGATTTGTTGCAGGATTTGGATTGGCAGGAGAATTAGGGGCCGGTATTACACTTGTATCGGAGGTTATGAGCAAGGAAAATAGAGGATATGGTACCATGCTCGTTGCTTCGATCGGAGTGACGGGTGCTGTGGTAGCAGCCCTGGTAGGAAACATAGGTTGGCAATTGGCCTATTTTATTGGTGGAGGATTGGGGCTGTCTTTGTTACTGTTAAGAATTGGTGTTTTCGAATCCGGTATTTTCAAAAAAATACACAACCATAAAATAGAAAAGGGAAATTTCTTTGCTTTGTTTAAAAATCCAAAAATAACATTGCGTTATTTGAATTGTATTTTAATTGGACTGCCCGTATGGTTTGTGATAGGACTTCTGATTGGACGAGCACCGGAATTTGCTAAAACCTTGCATGTAGATGGAACCATTGATCGAAAAATCTGCATATTACTTTGCTACAGTGGATTAATTTTTGGAGATATGACGAGTGGAGGACTGAGTCAGCTCTTAAAAAGTCGTAAAAAAGTATTTTACTTTTTTTATGCCCTTTGCACACTTTTTATTCTTGTGTATTTGAACTTATTTAACAATGTTTCAACCGTTGTTTTTTATCTCTTAATTTTTGCGTTAGGATATTCGGTAGGTTTCTGGGCGGTATTTGTAACCGTAGCCTCCGAACAATTTGGTACAAACTTAAGAGCTACGGTAACTACTACCGTTCCAAATTTCGTACGAGGATCTTTAGTTCCTATTTCGCTTCTTTTTGATTTCATAAATGAAAAGTACGGTTTATTACAAGCAGGCTATATAGTCACTGCTGTTGTCATGATTATCTCAGTAATAGCCTTGCTGGGGCTGAAAGAATCTTTTGGGAAAGAATTGGATTATCTGGAAGAATAAAAGATTAAGACCTACTTCGATATATGGAAACCAAACATGAAGTAGGAATAAATATAATTTTAAATTATTTCTTACGTTCTGAAAGCAATGGTTGTACATTTTAATAAAGGAATACTACTCTTTCTATTCATTTTTGGAAGCCTTGTTTCCCTGGCACAGGTAAAAATTAGTACGTATTATTCTAAGTACGATTCCGTCGGGTTTAAAACACCTGTAATGGAAGAATATTATGTTTTAAAAAAAGACAGTTCTACCAAAAACGGACCGTACATGCGTTTTTCACCAGAAGGAGATACCCTTGCCGTATGCCATTATAAAAAGGGAGTCAAAGACGGTCTTTGTGGAGACTATTACGAAAATGGAAGACCTAAATACCTTGTTCGATATAAAGAAGGTATAAAAGAAGGAGAAGCATTTTACTATCGGATTACGGGTGAACTAATTTTCAAGGAAGTGTACAGAAATACAATCAAACACAAAATCACCTATACCGATTACTTTCAATACACCCCTTCCGGAAAACTACAAGCAAAAGGATATTTAAAAGATGCTCACTTCGATAGCACGTATACTGACTATTATGAAAGTGGAAATGTACGTTCTGTTTTTCATTTTATAAATAATCAACGAAACGGTCTGTTTGAAAGTTTCTCAGACCGAGGTGAACTTATTCAAAAAGGGAATTATAAAAATGGAAACATTGACGGTCCGATTACAAGTTTTTATTCTAATGGAAATAAAAAAAATGAAGGTACTTATATAGAAGGGAAACTTGATGGTACGCTGAAAGAATATTTCCCCGATGGAAAATTAAAATCAGAAAGTATATATAAGGAAAATACTTTGAACGGACTTTCTAAAAAATATTTTGAAAATGGAAACATAAATACAGAAGAGTATTACCTCGATGGAGTACTCAATGGTTATTTTAAGACCTATTTCCCGGAAGGGATTTTGGAATCGGAATCCTTTATCAAAGACGGCAAAAAAAACGGACTGTACAAACAATTCAATAAGCAGGGCGTTAAAATACTGGAAGTAGCATTTCAAAATGGGCTTCCGCATGGTGAGAGCAATGCATGGTACGACAATGGTAAGAAAAAACAAGAATTGAAGTATACGAATGGAAAAAAAACCGGGGATAATAAATTCTATTTCACCAACGGAAACGTTTCTAAAATAGAATCCTATAACAACGATTTGACAGAATTAAAAACTAAAACTTTCTTTGAAAATGGCAACCCTGAAACAGTGCAGTCTTTCCTTATAAAAGAGGACAAAAAAGAACAGAAGCTCATTCGCACCGGAGAATGGCTTACGTACCATCCCAACAAAAAAATTTACATAAGAGAACAATATAATCAAGATAAAAAAGTACGAGATCGTTTCATTTATAGTGAAACGGGGGTTCAACTAGAATGGCAACAATATGCCTTTGATATAAAAACAGGTATTTGGAAAACATTCTATGAAAATGGAAAAATAAAAACGGAGACTACTTATACAAACAATCAACCATACGGAATTTATAAAAGTTATTTTGAAAATGGGTT
>DATHPH010000332.1:0-9421 GCA_035484095.1 Cytophagaceae bacterium
TGCAGGTAGTATCCACCGAAGGAATGCTTTCCGATCATTATAATCCTGAAACGAAAACCGTGAACTTAAGCAACGAAGTATACTATGGCAGAAATGCGGCGGCGGCGGCGGTAGCGGCACACGAATGTGGTCATGCGGTACAACATGCAACTGCCTATACGATGCTGACACTTCGTTCTCAAATGGTACCCATTCAGATCGGAAGTGCGCGTATTTTAAACATTCTGAATATGATCTTCCTCTTTGGAGGGTTTTTAATGTATTCCAACGGCGGTGGCGGTATTATCGTACCACTTTTAATCGCAATGGTGGCTTGTAACCTTGTCATTACGCTATTTGCGTTGATTACCCTTCCGGTTGAATTTGATGCAAGCAAAAGAGCATTGGCTTGGATAAGCAACAAAGGCGTTGTAGTGGGAAGTGAATACGACATGGCGAAAGATGCACTGCAATGGGCAGCGTTAACGTATGTAATTGCAGCATTAGGTGCGATGGCCAACTTATTGTACTATGTTTCTCTTCTTTTAGGAAGAAGGGATGACTAAAAATAACAACAGTATCAGGAGGCTGTTTCTTTAAGAGGCAGCCTCTTTTATTTTCTTCTTCTTCCACTATTGACTCCATGAAACTCTTTAAAAAAATTATGATGCTACTAATCCTGGTTATTGCAATCATTGCACTAACAATATATCTTTTTATGCAAAAAGATGTCTTCGGCCAAAAACCGGAAGGAAAAAGATTGGAACGGATACAAAAATCTCCCAATTATAGAGATGGTGTTTTTCAATACCCGGAGAAAACACCTGTTATGGCGGAAAATGCTTCTTATTGGAAATTGCTGAAAATTCAGTTTTCAAAGCAACCCGACCGCGAACCTGTCAAACCGCTGCCTTCTGTGAAAACAGATTTGAAAAAGCCGCCGGTACATCCCTATGTTATTACTTGGTTTGGCCACTCCTCGTATTTGATCCAACTAAAAGGCCAAAACATTTTGGTAGATCCGGTGTTTGGGGAAAGAGCTTCTCCCGTATCGTTTGCCGGTTCTAAAAGGTATCCAGGAACAGAGGTCTTTGGCTTAGGAGATATGCCGCTGCTGGATGCCGTTATTCTTTCGCACGATCATTATGACCACCTTGACTACGAAGTTATTTCAACCCTTAAAAATTCAAATACGAAATTTTACATGCCACTTGGTGTAGGGGCACATCTTGAAAAATGGGGCATTGATCCTTCCAGAATAACGGAACTTGACTGGTGGGAAAAGACTGAAGTAATCCCGGGAATATCTTTAGTTTCTACCCCAGGAAGGCACTTCTCCGGAAGAGGAATTTCAGACAGAGGCAAAACGCTTTGGTCTTCGTATGTGTTGCAAACAGATAGCAACAAACTCTTTATTGGCGGCGACTCCGGTTATGGTCCACACTTCAAAGAAATAGGAGAGAAGTACGGTCCGTTCGACCTCACCATACTCGAGTGTGGACAGTACAACGAGTATTGGCCTTTTATACACATGATGCCGGAGCAAACGGTACAGGCCCATTTGGATTTGAAGGGGAAAGCATTATTACCTGTTCATTGGGGTAAATTCACGCTTTCACTGCACCCATGGAAAGAACCAATAGAACGATTACTTAAAAAAGCAGAAGAAGAATCGGTAAAAGTAACCACTCCTTTAATGGGTGAACCGATCTTTCCGGATAGTCTTTTACCACGCAGCACCTGGTGGCGTAGTTTGTAATTCTCCGAATCTTATTTTGCTGAAAATTTGGTTATAACTGCTACTGCCAAGACCGTTAAACTAACGATTATAATTCCTACGGCAGGAAGCATTTTAAATATAAGGGCGCAATAGCCCAATAAGAAAAGGGCATTGACGATACAAAGAAGTAAGGCAAAGTCCGAACCTTGCTTTAATGGCTTGGCACATATCAAAAAAAGGATTCCCGAAAAAATAAGAATGTGGCCATCAATAAGCAACCGAATTAACTCCCTCTCAAAAGGTCTTTTTTGTAACAGAATAAAATAGTCATGGAGGATTCCGTTTCCCAAAATCCAGATTCCGGCAAATCGAACAAGCAAATGAATATGTGCTAGTATCCATTTCATAAATCTGAAATTGTGGTTTAAATTATTTTACCAAAGATAACGATATTCAGCTATTTACATCGAAGTTCCAATAAAACCAACAGCTTCTCCCTACGCACTGTTTATAATTTCTTTGTGGTTCTACTTTTTGTACCTTTATTTCAGGTTTTAAAAAATAATTATGGTAAAAATATACGGTATTAAGAATTGCGATACGATGAAGAAGGCCTTTCAATGGCTGGATAAACAAAAAATAGAATATTCCTTCCATGATTATAAAAAATCCGGAATCGATTCTGAAACGATCCATCGTTGGATGAAAAAGATCCCACTGGATAAACTGGTCAATTCAAAAGGAACAACTTGGAAAAAACAATCCGATCAAGATAAAGTGGCCCTTTCCGATCCGAAAAGGGCAACAACGCTTATTATCCAAAATACTTCTTTGTTGAAAAGACCTTTGCTGGAAATTGGGAAAGAAGATTATTTGGTGGGTTTTGACGAAGTAGTTTGGGGGAGTAAAATGGTGAAATGAAGAAAGACTAAACGTAAGGAAGGTGAGACTTTCTTTTTTCTCAACTATTGACTAGTTTCGGTAAAGTACAAACAGCCTACTCCTATATGAAAATTAAACGCATGCTTTTCCTTTTCTTAGCAGCTCTTCTGGTAGAATCTTTTGTCTTTCTTCCCAACCATAAAGGGTATCAAGTAGGTGATAAAGCGACAGGATTCACGTTGAAGGACACTGAAAATCATGACGTCTCTCTGAATGATTTTAAAGAAGCAAAAGGATTTATTCTTGTCTTTATCTGCAACCATTGTCCTTGTTCTGTTGCCTACGAAGACCGGATTACAGCCCTTGATAAAAAATACAAACTTCGTGGATTTCCGGTGATTGCCCTCAATTCGTTTGACGTTTCGAAATATCCGATGGAATCTCTTGACAAGATGAAGGAAAGAGCCCTTTTTAAAAAATTCACGTTCCCTTACCTGTCTGATGCGGATCAGTCTATGGCCATTGCGTATGGTGCGCCTTCCACGCCGTATGTTTTTATTTTGGCAAAATCAGAAAATGATTTGATCGTCCGTTATACAGGAAGCATTGACGATAATATGTGGACACCTAAATCCGTCAAATTAAAATACGTAGAAAATGCGTTAGATCAATTGTTGGCGGGGGAAAAAGTAGAAGTAGCGGCCACCATTGCTTTTGGTTGTGCCATTGATATTGCTTCAAAACCTTAATCAAAGATATGGTTCAGTTTACTGCAATCATAAAACAGTTTGGGGAGAAGGGAGAAAAAACGGGTTGGACCTATCTTGAAATACCGGCAGTCGTTGCGCACACTTTGATACCCAATAGAAAACAGTCATTCCGCGTAAAAGGAAAACTTGACAACTTTCCGTATGAAGGAATAAGTCTTTTGCCTATGGGAGAAGGAAATTTTATCCTGGCACTGAATGCTTCGCTTAGAAAAGGAATAAAAAAACGAAAAGGAGCAAGCGTAAATGTTCAAATGGTGGTTGATCTATACGAGAAACCCTTATCTGCCGAATTGATGGAATGCTTATCCGATGAGCCCAAAGCGTTGGAAAAATTTAACTCCTTACCAGCATCGCATCAAAAATATTTTTCTGCCTGGATCGAATCGGCCAGAACAGATTCTACCAAAACAAAACGCATCGCGAAAGCAGTAATAGCACTGTCATTAGGGCTAGGTTTTCAGGGAATGATGAAAATGGGTAAAAACTAAACAAAGCCAGGTAAAGATCTGAAAGTCTGTAAGGGGAAATAATGCCTTCAATAATTGAATCTATTTGGATAAAATGAAAATTAAATAACTTGATATTCAATATTTTAAAAATATTTTGCTAAAATTTTTGTCAATGCAGATACACTGCAGTGTGCCATCGTTTATTTGTAAAAACAAATACAACTATGAAAACATTGCACCTGCCAGAATCTGTAATTCTTAAAGAAATTATTCGATGCTCCGAAGATTGTTATATCCTTCATACAGAGTCTGTATTTTTTGAAGGATGGACATTTCAGTCTGCAACCGTATATATGAGAGCAGATGTAAAAGCGTTGGCTGAAATTTTACGACTAGAAAATCCTTTTCAAACAAGGAAGATCGAAGAAGTACTTTTAAACATGCTGAATGTAGGAGAACCTCCCCGCATTGATATTAAGGAGCTCACCGGTGATTCTCTTTCCCTTAGAAACAGTGAGGTTATTGTACAAGGAAATTATAAAAAGACTTCTACCAAAAACTTTGCTTCCTTGCCTGAGATTGTCGATGTCTTTACCAAAGTTTATACGACACAATTAGGTCATTATCTTAAAATAGAAAAAGAATTTTCAAAAGATATTCTGGAAAAAACCTTTTCGGATTTTCAGAAAACATTCTTTTTAATTGACCGCGGCTACGCTCCTGAAATGGCCTCTGCCATGACACACACGAACAATCCTGTTTCTGCCATGATATACCACAAAATAAAGCAACAGCTTGATCCGGAAGAAACAATAATGCCAACGGTTGTATCCGAAGAAAGTATGCCAGAAGAAAAATATTCATTTAGCGAGCATGTACCAGTAAGCAACAACGAATTACCCTTTTAGTTTATGGATTTATCATTGGCTCTTCTAAAAAATAAAAAACTTGCTGTTATCATGTAGTTCCTCCTGATAACTATCCGACTTGTTTGCTGCAAGTCGGATAACTTTATTTTGTGAATTCTACAATCTGAGAATAGTGAACTCTTCCTTCTGCTTCCACCAGTTTGAGGCGGTACTTATGCAAACCGGGCATTACGCCATCGGTATCATAATTATTAAGTATAACAGAACCTTTATTTGGAAGCTCTTTTATAAGGTTCCATTTATCATTGGCATAATACTCCAATATGTATTTACCCTTTGGTTTCTCACCTCTGGTAGACCAAATAAAATGTTCTTTGTCCACCTGAAATGAGTTGTAATGAAACGTGCTGGAAGGTCTAATTACCTGAGGGTTTAATACTCTTGGTTTACATCCGTCTTTATGGGTGATTTTAATAGTTACTTGTGAGCTGATTCGAATGGCAGACAAATCTATTTCGAAAGCACCGGTAGTGATATTTGACATCACTTTGACATCATTGACATAAACATCGTTCGCACAGAAAACGCCGTTATCGTTTACAGAAGGGTTTTGAATAAAAACATTATTCCCCTGATAAACGCCGGATATTACAAAAATAGCGGCCTTAGAAGAATACCCGAAAAGTACTGCTGCTAAAAGCAAATACATTTTTAGGTGAGTTCTTTTTATTCTGTTATCCAAATAATATGTTATTCTATTCACTTTGTTACTAATTCTTTATTTGTAAGCTATCTTTTACAAATAGTCGCCAAAAGTATGTCAAAAATACTACTTTTTTGACAATAATCTAAAGGCTGTTTTCAGGGTACAAGATTGCGAAAATGGATTAAATATATATAATTAATAATCAATAAATTACGTAACTTTAGAGCACTACTTCAAATTGCACCAATTCTACAAATTCTTTTATACGATGATTTAACTCCTTCTCTGAAAGATTTACAATTCTCTCAGTGCCAAATTTTTCTACACAGAAGGATGCCATCGCCGATCCGTATATGATTGCTCTTTTCATATTATCAAAGGAGATGTCGTTCGTTCTAGCCAAATATCCGATAAAGCCGCCCGCAAATGTATCTCCTGCACCCGTTGGATCAAAGACTTCTTCAAGAGGCAAGGCAGGAGCAAAGAACACCTGATTTTTGTGGAAAAGCAATGCACCATGTTCTCCCTTTTTAATAATAAGGTACTGTGGTCCCATTGCCAATATTTTCTTTGCTGCTTTTACAAGCGAATATTCTTTGGAAAGTTGTCTTGCTTCCTCATCGTTAATAGAAAGGACGTCTACCAACGTCAATGTTTCTTTCAAATCATCCATCGCAATGTCCATCCAAAAATTCATGGTATCCATTACAATCAGTTTAGGTCTCTTTTTAAGGCGGCCAATAACGGTGCTTTGCACTTTAGGAGAAAGATTTCCAAGCATTAAGTAATCACAATTTTGATACGCTTCGGGTACGATTGGATCGAAATTGCCAAGAACGTTGAGCTCTGTTACCAAGGTGTCGCGGGTATTCATATCGTTGTGGTATTTCCCTGACCAAAAAAAAGATTTTTCTCCTTTTTTGATTTGAAGCCCTTGTGTATTCACTCCATGCGATTCAAGCAAATGAATGTCTGCCTCGGGGAAATCTTCGCCCACCACTGCGATCAAGTTTACTTTCTTGGTAAAATAAGAAGAAGATAAACTTATGTACGTGGCGGCTCCCCCGATAATTTTGTCTGTCTTCCCAAAAGGTGTTTCTATGGCATCAAAAGCTACTGAACCTACTACTACTAAACTCATTATATTAGATTATTTAAACGTATTGAATGTACAAAGATGGGTTATTTTACTCAAATAGCCTTGTTGAAAATGAGATTTATCCACCTGATTATCCACGTGGATAAGTTTAAAACTAAGTTTAAAATGATAAATTGCGTATTCAAAAGTACAGACCATTATTATATCAAGTATGAAGAAAGAAATATTGATCCTTTTTTTAGGAATTGCTTTTTTAATTGGTTGTCAAGGAAAAACTTCCAATCTCCCAGAGAAAGAAACGGTGAAAGTGGAGTCAGACAAATTTGAAAAGGCGAAAGTAGAAGTAAAAATAGAACGACTGGAACATGAAATGTTTCAATTTAAATCGAGGGAAGACGTTTCCGCTTTTTTACGAAAACATCCTCTTTTTGTAAAAGAGTATCTTGAAATACCAAATGCTGCCAACGAAGCTCCTTTTGTAAATCAACTTTTTGAAATGTACACCAATCCTAAGCTGAAAGAATTTTACTACGATAATGAAAAATTCTTTGGTGATTTTTCAGATCTTAAAGCAGAGATGAATTCAATGTTTAGTTATGTCAAATATTATTATCCTGACTATTATGTTCCGGAGATAAACACACTGGTAACCGGATTTCGCTTTGACCGCGATTTTGCTTTTTCGGATAGTCTTATTGTCATTGGCATAGATTATTTTGTAGGTAGTAAAGCGCGTTATAGACCTCAGTTTTACGACTATATGTTGGCGCGTTACGAAAAACCTTATATGGTACCAATGATGGGTCTTGCTATTTCATCCAAATACGATGCGTTTGATATAAAAGATGAAACCATGATTGCAGAAATGATTCACTTTGGGAAAGCGCATTATTTTTTACAACGGATCATGCCCGAACTACCCGATAGCTTGAACATTCAATACACAGGCCAGGAACTAAAAGAGGTAGATAAAAACGCAGATGTTATTTGGAGTCACTTCATTGAAAAGAAACTTCTTTTCGATACTAACCACAAAATCAAACAACGTTATCTTGGTGAAAGCCCTAAAGTGGTGACCATTGGAGACAAATGCCCGGGAAGAATCGGGAGATGGTTAGGATGGCAGATAGTTCGGAAATATATGCAGGAAAACCCGGAGGTGACTTTACAGGATTTGATGAAAAATAAAAATGCACAGGAAATTTTTAAGAAATCAAAATTCAAAATTAAAATGAGCTAACCCTTCTTATAAAGAAAAAAGGGTTGTATGACTTCGGCACTTCGAACTTGAGAGCGCGTGGGAAAATATTACACTACCTGTATCAAATTTCCTCTTACGCCTTCTTAACGAACTCTGATTTCAACGCCATGGCGCCAAATTCATCTACTTTGCAATCGATGTTATGATCGCCATAGGTTAAACGAATATTTTTAACCTTAGTGCCTGCTTTAATGCTTTTCTGAAATCCTTTTACCGGCAAATCTTTAATGACAACTACCGTGTCGCCGTCTTTCAAGATATTGCCAAGACTATCCTTTACTACAAGTCCCTCGTCTAGTACTTGTTCTTCTACAGGTTCTTCTTCTGCATTCCATTCGTGTCCGCATTCGGGACAGCTAAGAAGAGGGCCTGATTCATAGGTATAGATTGATTTACATTTGGGGCAAGGAGGTAGTTCGGCCATGATTAATTTTTTTAAGAAAATAATTTTGCGCAAAGTAACAAATATTATTGGATTAAATAAGTGAGGTATTTGCTTAACGAGTAAAGAGGCATTCATCGTACTTTGTCACAGAATGTACTAGCAAGATTATCTACATCAAAAGATGTAAGAGATACTCTTTTAAAAGTGCCTGCTACTGTCGTTACTGGAAATAGATCGAATTCAAACAGTTCTATAGGTATTAATGTGTTGAATTCTTCCTGGGTATCTCTCTATTAACCAATAAGCCATTAATAATAGATTTTTGTTTAACCGTAAATAACAGACTCTTGAAATTGTTTGTTATTTACGGTTTTGAGTTTACTGATCCGACAGGGATTTTAGAAAGTTAAGCAAGTCTGTTTTTTCTTGTGCGGATAGTTTTAAAGGTTGAATCACCGGACTTTTGTTCCTGTGTTTCACACCTCCACTTACATAATGATCAATAACATCTTCCAATGAAACATAACTTCCATCATGCATATAGGGTGCCGTGTGTTCTATATTTCTTAAGGAAGGCACTTTGAATTTTCCAATATCAGAATTCAATTGTGTAATTCTTGCTCTCCCTGAATCTGCATATTGCAGGTACAAGCCATTGTTGCGAAAACTGTAATCGGTCAGGTTAAATCCTTGATGGCAATGAAAGCATTCTCCTTTTTCTCCAAAAAAAATCTTCATTCCATTTATTTCAGAAGCAGTTAAAGCGCTTGTATTTTTATTCATCACGTAATCGTCGTACCTGGACGAACCGCTGAACAATGTCCTTTCATAGCAGGCTATGGCTCTCGTGAGCGTATAAACACTCGGTTCTTGGTTGTATGCTTTCTGAAATAACAAAGGATATGACGGATGTTTTCTTAGTTTTTCGACGATTAGGTTCACATCAAAATCCATTTCTAAATGATTGTCTATAGGCGCTAATACTTGTTGTTCGAGTGTAGGATTCCCACCATCCCAAAACAAATAAGGCTGATAGGCAACATTAAATAATGAAATTGAATTTCTTTGTCCGGTTCTTCCCGCTATGCCAACGCTTACAGAAAGATTGTCGGTAAAGTGTTTTGAGGATTGGTGGCAAGAACTGCAAGATATCGTGCTGTCTCTTGATAGAATAGGATCCAGAAAGAGCATTTCACCCAATTTAATTCTATTTTTCGTGGGTCGATTGTCTGAAGGTATATTCGGATAAGGAAATCCTTTAGGTAAAGACATTGTGATTATCCAATTGCCATCTGCCATTT
>DATHPH010000333.1:0-5989 GCA_035484095.1 Cytophagaceae bacterium
TATTGGAATTTTATGGCTCAAAATAAAATCAATAATTCGAAAAGAACTAATAGCAAATTTTACTAAGGTAAATACAATTGTTCTAATAGAAACCTCTTTAGCAAAAAAATTCGTTGAGTTATATAATTTATTATGCAAAGACGTCGAAAATTCTCATAAACTTTTAGACGAATACATTAAAACCGAAAACCACAAACAAGTTACTGCACTTGATACTGTTCAATTAGTTTCTGAACTCTACAAACTTAAAAACTTTGATTGGGGTGGCGATTATCAAAATTCATTAGACAAATATTTAATAAGCCGTTATGTAAAAGTCCATAAATCTTACGATACACTTATTTCAAAATTTAAACCCGAAATAAATGATGCTGTCCAAGGATATGTTTTGAACAGTTGGTATAATCATTGGAGTAGCATTTTGATCGAACAGGTTTTCAAATCTCACTCGGCTGTACTGCCTACAGTTGGACAAATAAAAAGTGTAGACTTTTTCATCAATAATATTCCATTTGACTTGAAAGTAACTTATTTACCTGCAGAATACATAAAGGAAAAGTGCAAAGAAAAAGGTTTCCCAGTTGAATTAACTTTCTTGAAAAAAAAGGCAGATGAAGCAAAAATTAATTATGACAAGAAAGCAAAACCGAACGACATATTATACGAAATAGTTGAAAGAATGAAAGACAGAAAAGATAGTTTCTGTACAACTGTTTTAGAAACCTTGAAAAACCAAAAACTGGAAATTCTTAAAGAGGTTCAGAACAATCCGAAAATTTTAGCAACGTGGCTTTATGAAAACCAAGGAGAAATGCGTTTTGGTTCTGAAAATCGCTTATTTCTTGTACTTGTTGATACAGATGATTTTACAGGCTCATGGAAACTTAAAAGAAATCTTGACCTTTTAAAGCCAACTATAATGACCTACTTAGACAATTTTAAAAATAAAAAAACTGGAGACTTGAAAGTTACATTTAATTTCAAAGGTAAACCACAGACATTTACTGCTCTAACAGACATAATATTTGTTGTTAAATAACCAATATTTTATCGGTATATACATGTTGGTGATTCAAAACTATCATTTCTTTATCTGCAAACTATTAGACAAATTAAATAAAAATTGGAAAATGATACCTATTAAAGAGATAAATAAAAAAAAATTACTACAAGGATTGGCAACGTAATTTTGATTTATTGTATCATACAAATTATTAGTATCTTTCTTATTTATAAACAAGCGAAATACAACTTAGTAAGTTCACTTATTCCAGACTTTATCACTTGCGATATTTATGGCATTTATGTGGACGGTGGTTTAATTATGGCATTTGCTGTTTTAATCATGATAATTGCCAAATTTTACAAACAAAATTTATTAATTTCTATTAATTTCTATTATTAAACTTCTCGCAACTGTTGGTCAACAAGTAATCTTAAGGTGAGATCTTTTTATATTACCAACTCATTACTCACTCAGCAAATTCACCTTGTCCTTTTACACTTCTGCCTTTAGTTGAAGTAAATCAAATCCGATGTCTTTTCTATAATAGCGATCTTTCCAGGTTACCTGTTCCGCTGCGGCTTTCGATTTTTGCAATGCCTCTTCCATGGTAGCGCCCAAGGCGGTAAGTGCTAAAACACGACCTCCGTTGGAAAGAACCTCCCCCGACTTACCGGATTTCGTACCTGCGTGAAAAGGGATCACCTCTTTCACCTTATCCAACCCTGTTATAGAATGCCCCTTTTCGTATTCTCCCGGATATCCTCCTGCTACCAACATTACGGTGGTGGCTATTTTGGGCGAAATTTTGATTTTAACCGTATCCAATTCTTTTTTTGTCGCCGCCAACAACAATTCTACCAAATCACTTTCGATACGAGGAATGACTACTTCCGTTTCCGGATCTCCCATGCGGGCATTGTATTCAATCACGTACGGTTCGTTTTGCACACGAATCAGACCAAAAAATATAAATCCAATATACTCGATACCCTCTTTGTTCAAACCATCAATGGTTGGTTTTATGATTCGGTCTTCCACTTTTTGCATAAAAGTAGGGTCTGCAAAAGATACTGGTGATACAGCGCCCATGCCTCCTGTGTTAGGCCCTGTATCACCTTCGCCGATACGTTTATAATCTTTTGCCTCCGGCAATATTTTGTAATTTTTCCCGTCGGTAATAACAAAAACAGACACTTCTATTCCATCCAGAAATTGCTCTATCACTACTTTTGTACCCGCCTCTCCAAATTTTTTATCCGTTATCATTTCCCTAAGAACGTCCTTGGATTCCTCTCTTGAATTGGAAATAATAACGCCCTTTCCGGCGGCAAGACCATCGGCTTTCAATACAATCGGAAGTGTGTGTTCTTCAATATAGGTCAGTCCTTCCTCCAGATTTTCATAGGTAAAAGTTTGGGAAGAAGCTGTTGGAATTCCATGCCGTGCCATAAAATTTTTGGAAAAATCTTTACTGCCTTCCAATTGTGCTCCTTCTTTGTTCGGACCTACTATTAGAATATGTCTTAATTCTGTTACAGAATGAAAATAATCTACAATTCCTGCCACCAAAGGAACTTCCGGCCCAACCACAATCAATTGAATATCGTTCTCCAGAGAAAACGCTCCCAACTTTTCAAAATCCGTGGTTTCAATTTCTACGTTGGTAGCCAAGAAAGAAGTTCCTGCATTTCCGGGTGCCACAAAAAGGTGACGGCACTTTATGCTTTGTCTGATTTTCCAGGCGAATGCATGCTCTCTACCACCTGCGCCAATAATAAGTATATTCATTTTACTATTTTTTTAATCTAAAATAAAAGTGACTAAAGAAAGTTGTTGTTTGTTTTCTTTAGTCACAAAATTATCATTTATCCGCACCATTTGGGCAATTTAATTTCCTAATTCTGAAATAAATTTAATGCGCATCAACCGAATGTCTTCTTCCGAATAATCGGCATCCCCAAGCTCATCGCGGGCAACCTTTATATTATCGGATTCAGAATTCATAAAATAATCAAATATTTCTGTCTGGCGGTCTTCGTCTATCACTTGATCGATATAATAATCAAGATTTAACTTCGTCCCGGCATAACAGATATGTTCTATCTCTTCCAACACTTCCTGCATGGAAATTTTTTTGGATTGTGCTATGTCTTCTAAATCTACCTTTTTATCAATTTGCTGTATCAGGTAAATTTTAATTTTTGATTTATCGACCGAAGATTTTACTATTACATCTGAAGAAGTTTCGATATCATTTTCCTCCACATATTTTGAAATCAACTCCAGAAAAGGATTTCCGAATTTAGAAACCTTACCCATTCCCACTCCATTTATATGGCTCAGTTGTTCCTTGGTAGTAGGGTATTCTGTTGCCATCTCCTCCAAAGAAGGGTCGTTGAAAATAACATAAGGAGGCAGATTTTTTTCTTTCGCTACTTTTTTCCGCAATGACTTGAGTTGGTCGAACAAAACGGGATCATAGGATTTTTCAGGAACAGCGTCATCTTCTTCTGCCTGATCCAACGCTTCCTGTGAGTAATCATGGTCTTTACTAAGCGTAATGGAATAAGGGTTTTCTATAAAAATTTTTCCTTTCTCCGTAATTTTCATTACCCCGAAATCCTCGATATCTTTTTCAAGATATTCCGCAATCATGATTTGGCGCAGCACTGAATTCCAATGATCTTGTGTTTGCTCTTTCCCTTTGCCAAACACTTTTAACTGATCGTGTTTATAGCTTCTGGTATAATCGTTTTCTACTCCTGCCAACACACACGCTATATGACTGATTCCAAAACGTTGCTCCGTTTGCAGAACAGCTTCCAACGCAAGCAAAACATCTTCTTTCCCTTCAAATTTTTCCTTTGGATTCATACAATTGTCGCAGAAGCCACAATCTTTTTCGAGATGCTCTCCAAAATAAAACAGCAACTGTTTTCTCCTACACACCGCTGACTCTGCAAACGACACCATCTCCTGAAGCAACTGACGTGCGTTTTCCCGCTCCGTTACATTTTTATCCTTGTTAAATTTTTCAAGTTTAAGAATATCCTTGTAGGCATAAAACATAATGCAGTTTCCTTCTAATCCATCGCGTCCGGCACGTCCGGTTTCCTGGTAATATCCTTCCAGCGATTTAGGAGCATCGTAATGAATCACATAACGAACGTCCGGTTTGTCTATCCCCATTCCGAAAGCAATCGTCGCGACAATCACATCGGCTTCTTCACTTAAAAAGGCATCCTGATTTTTCATGCGTACATCTGCATCAAGGCCTGCATGGTAAGGCAAAGCCTTCACATCATTCACCCGCAACAATTCCGCAATTTCTTCTACCTTCTTTCTACTCAAGCAGTAAATAATACCTGATTTGCCTTTATGTTGTTTTATATATTTAATAAGTTGCTTTTTGGTATCCGACTTAGGACGCACTTCATAGTAAAGATTTTTTCTATTGAACGAAGATTTAAAAACATTTGCTTCCTCCATTTGCAAATTTTTCTGAATATCAATTTGAACCTTTGGAGTAGCGGTAGCCGTCAAGGCAATAATAGGCAGATTCCCCAACTGCTCTATAATGGATTTTATTCTTCTGTATTCCGGGCGAAAATCATGGCCCCATTCAGAGATACAATGTGCTTCGTCAATCGCTACGAAACAAATTTTTGCTTTCTTCAGGAAGGCCACATTTTCTTCCTTCGTCAGCGATTCCGGGGCTACATATAAAAGTTTTACCTCCCCATTCAACACTTCTTTTTTTACCCTTGTCATTTCAGACTTAGTAAGCGTAGAGTTGAGCACCTGTGCATTTACACCAATAGCGCTTAACTGGTCAACCTGATTTTTCATCAACGCTATAAGTGGGGAAATGATTATGGCGATGCCATCCATAGTCAAGGCCGGTAACTGGTAACACATCGATTTACCCGCACCAGTAGGCATAATCACAAAAGTATTTTTTCCTGCCAGCAGATTGTTAATAATGGCTTCTTGTGTACCTCTAAAAGTAGAATACCCAAATACTTCTTTGAGCTTTGTTAACAGCTCTGTTTCGTTCTCGACTAACATTTTGTGGTCTTTTATTTTTATATCCTGAATCCTTATTATATTTACACTCCGTATGAGCATATAAAAATTTCTTAATTTGAAGTTAACAAAAAATATCATATCTATTGCAAAAAATGTTATTCAAAATGAAGCAGATGCAATAAAAAACTTACTTAATCATATTAATGATGAGTTTGAGGCATGTGTGATGGCTCTAAGAGAAGTGAAAGGACGGATAATTGTAACAGGTGTTGGGAAAAGTGCGATCATTGCCAACAAGATGGTAGCAACCTTCAACTCGACCGGCACTCCTGCCATATTCATGCATGCCGCCGATGCGATTCACGGCGATATTGGAATGCTTCAAAAAGAAGATGCGGTAATATGTTTGTCAAAAAGCGGAAACACTCCTGAAATCAAAGTGCTCGTTCCCCTTATACGACGTTCCGGTTGTCAACTCATCGGATTAGTTGGCAATATGCATTCCTATCTTTCTGAACATTCTGATTTTGTTATCAACGCTACTGTGGATAAAGAAGCTTGTCCTCTCAATTTGGCACCTACCACCAGTACTACTGCTGCGTTGGTGCTGGGAGATGCGTTAGCCCTTTGTTTATTGGAGATGCGAAATTTTACCAGAGAAGATTTTGCAAAATTTCATCCGGGAGGTGCATTAGGGAAACAATTGTATTTAAAGGTAAGCGATATATACCCACACAACAGTGTTCCAAAGGTATTTGAAAATTCCTCGCTGAAAGAAGTGATTATGGAAATATCTTCTAAGCGCCTGGGAGCAACCGCGGTCGTAGACGAAAACGATCATTTAACAGGTATTGTGACCGATGGAGACCTTCGAAGAATGTTGAATAATCATGAAAATATTACAGGACTATCCGCTAAAAACATCATGACCTCTTCTCCAAAAACAATTGATAA
>DATHPH010000334.1:0-3416 GCA_035484095.1 Cytophagaceae bacterium
TTATGAAAAAAATTTTCCATTGGAATCTCTTTTGGTTTCGCCGAATCGTCCATAGATTTCAAAACCATCGTACCTTTTCTCCATCTATCGGCCAAAGGAACTATTTCCGATACATCGGACCATTTTCGCAGAATTTCAATCAATGTAGTTTCTATATTGTCCATGCTGATCATGTGTTCTTCCGGTGCCAATGCTTCCAGTACTTCCATATCCTGCGAATCTTTGGGCACTTCTATAATACCTTTCCCAAAAAAACTTATTCTGTATTTATCCAATTTTGTTCCAGCCACAATACCTTCTCCGTGTGCAAGGTGTTGTATACGTGAACCAATTCCAACTATCGTATCAAGCATATTCCCGTTATTTTAAATTTTATTCATTAATAAGTCTCAACAGATTTTTTTACTATCAAAAATACCAACAATTTTATATATAGAAAAACTTCCTTCTTCATTATAATTTGCTTTCTTTCGTTGCCATGCTAATGGCTGCTCTTATTTTACCATAATCATACTTCATTTCCAATGCTTCAAAAAGCGGTTTCATTGCTTCGTCTCTTTTCACTCCCATTTCCTTTGCTTTTGCAACAATAGCCTCATATTCTTCACGAGAAATAAATTTTTTCAAATCAATGTTCTCTCCATCGTCGTAGAGCTTTATTAAATGAGACAAGATTGTTGTCGGATTTAATTTTCTAATAGTTGCAATTTCTTCCAGACTTTTTCCTTCGTTATACAAATCATAACTTACCATATAGGTAGCACCTTCTACCCTGGCTCCTTGTAAAACTTGTTCCCTCACAAATGCTTTTATTTCATTTATAAAATACTCACCGTATAAATTATATTTCTGACTTCCTACTCCCGAGACCTCCAACATATCTTCTTCAGCCATCGGTCTGTTTAAAGACATTTCTGAAAGAGTGGCATCGCTAAAAATTACATACGCTGGCACATTTTGGTTGTCTGCTAATTCTTTCCTAAGTTTTCGCAACCGATCAAACAAAGCATCGCGGAGAATTTCTTTTTTCGTTTTATTTTTTTCTATTGCTTCTTCTTGTTTCTGCACCTTCTGATTATAAGGCACAAATCTCACTAAATTTACAGCTTTGGTTCCTTTAAGAATTTCTTTGCTATTTTCATTTATTTTAAAAGCGTGTCCTTCGTCATAAGCAATGTCCATGGCTCCACTGTTAAGCATTTGAAGAATATAATCGTTCCATTCTTCAGGCCTTACATCTTTCCCTACCCCAAATGTTTTCAGCGTATTGTACCCCTTCTCTCTTACCAGAATTGTATTATACCCACGGAGAATATCCACCAATACCGTCATAGAGATTTTTTCTCCTGTGCGTACAATCGCGGAAAGTACTTTTTGTGTCAATACCGTTCCGTCAAAAGCTACAGGAGGATTTTTGCAAACATCACAATTGCCACAATCTTTGTCGGCAACTTCATTGAAATAGCTAAGCAAAATACGTCTTCGGCATATTTCTGCTTCCGCATATTGTTTCATTCTTTCAAGTTTCGCTTCCTGCAATGCTCTCCGCTCATCAGCAATATCTTTGAGCATATCCTGCTGCATTATATAATCAGCAAAAGAATAAAACAAAACTGTATCAGAAGGTAAACCATCCCTACCCGCACGGCCAATTTCCTGGTAAAAACTTTCGATATTTTTCGGAAGATTATAATGAATAATCCAACGCACATTGGATTTATCTATCCCCATACCAAAAGCAATGGTAGCACAGATTACCTGAATGTCGTCTTTGATAAATTCATCTTGCGTTGTGGATCTATGGATCATATCCATACCTGCATGATAATGTTTGGCCTTTATTCCCTCCTGACGCAACTTTTCAGCTACTTCTTCGGTGGATTTTCTGGACAAACAATATATAATCCCCGGTTGATTTGACCTCTCGCTCACAAAATCTTTAATATATTGAATGCGCTTCCTTCCCGGTAAAACAGTAAGCGCCAAATTTGGACGATCAAAGGAAGCAATAAACACTTCTGCGTCTTCTATTTTCAGTTGTTTTAAAATATCCTTTCTCGTCACTTTGTCGGCGGTGGCGGTGAGTGCAATGACAGGAATATTCGGAAACTGTTCTTTCAGAATGTTTAATTGAGTATACTCAGGACGAAAATCATGTCCCCAAAAAGAGACGCAATGTGCTTCGTCAATGGCAAAAAGTGTTACCTTCAGCTTCTGTATAAAAGAAAGATAATTATTGCTGAACAATCTTTCGGGCGCAATGTAAAGCAATTTTATCTTCCCGTTCAGACAATCTTGTTCCCTTTTATGTTGTTCGCTAGCGCTAAGGCTGCTATTGATGTAGGCGGCTTCAATTCCATTGGCGTTTAAGGCCTGTACCTGATCTTTCATCAAGGCAATCAAGGGTGATATTACAATGGTGATGCCAGGCATTACCATTGCCGGAATCTGGAAACAAAGAGATTTTCCTCCACCGGTTGGCATCAATACCAACGCATCATTTCCAGATAATACAGTATCAATAATTTCTGCCTGTAATGGACGAAATTCGTGATAGCCAAAATATTTTTTAAGTACTTCTTCTTTTGTCAAAATAGATGTTTCGTTTAGCATATTAAAAATAGTGTTTAAAAAATTCAAACTGCATTCATTCTATAAAAATAATAAAAAGAGAATACTTTATGCTTTCTAAAAATTATTTCTCTTATAGTCCAAAAAAATATTTCAGATTCCGGGAAATTTCCATTACAAGAAGCATTCTGCTATAGTAAGAATGCAAGCAGGAAATTGTAATAACAACTATTCTAAAATTAATTTCCCGGTTTTTCCCACTTACTGACCACACAAGTAGCCACTGCATTGCCAAACACATTCGTAGCCGATCTTCCCATATCTAAAATCTGATCAATGCCCAACAATAATAATAATCCCTCCCCCGGAATATTAAAGGTACTCAACATACTCGCCACTACTACCAAGGAGGCTCTGGGAACTCCGGCAACACCTTTACTCGCCAATAGCAGAATCAGCATCATGCTAATTTGCTGGCTAAAGGAAATATCCATTCCGTAAGCCTGGGCGATAAACATGGTCGCAAAAGTCATATTCATCATTGAACCATCCAGATTGAATGAATAGCCCAGAGGCAACACAAACCCAACAATCTTTGGAGGACAGCCGAATTTCTCCAATGCTAAGACCAATTTAGGAAAAGCACTCTCTGAAGTGGCAGTGCTAAAAGCTATGAGCGATGGTTCTTTTATCGCTTTAAACAAATTTGAAAAGTGAACTTTAAAAACAAAACAGATAGCCGGTAAAACTACAAAGCAAAAAAATAAAAGTCCTCCATAATAACATACCAACAAGTACGCATATCCGGATAAAATGCCCAACCCATTTTTTGCAATAATTGCCGC
>DATHPH010000335.1:0-5914 GCA_035484095.1 Cytophagaceae bacterium
TTCACAAATTGCTGAAAAAAGATGGTAAACTAGTGATTGCAGTACCCAATCCATTATCCTACGATTCAGAATTTTACGATACCTATTGGGCTGCCTATGATGTACCCCGACATTTGTATCATTTTACACCAACTACTATGCATAACTTGTTGGTTAAATCAAACTTCCAAAAACCGATTTCGAAACCAATGATTTTTGATTCTTTCTATGTAAGCATGCTAAGCGACAAATATAAATACGGCACTACAAATTATCTCAGAGCTTTCTCTATAGGTCTAAAATCAAACTTCAAAGCCAGACAAAACAAGAACTACTCAAGTCTGATTTACATTACACAAAAATGACTAAGTACTTTCATTACCTTCTACTATTATTTTCAATAGGCTTTCTATCCTGTGCAAATATTAAACCACCTACCGGTGGACCAGAAGACACCGCACCACCAAAGTTATTAAAGTCAACACCAGCCAATAACAGTGTCAATTTTAAAGGCCGAACTATCGTTCTTGAATTTGACGAATTTGTAGACGCCCAAAAACTAAGAGAAGACCTGATTATATCTCCTATTAAACATGCACAATACGATGTAACCACCAAAAAGAAAAGCGTTATCATTCGGTTTACAGAAGACCTTCATGACAGCACTACGTATAGCTTCAGTTTCGGAGAATCTATAAAAGACATTACCAAAGGAAATTATGTTAAAGACCTTCATCTCGCTTTTAGCACCGGACCAACCATTGATTCCCTTTCCATTAAAGGAACAGTAAAAGATTTTATTTCTGATAAAGGACTTAACGACATTTCAATAGAAATGTATGACTTCTTCGATACCATCACTATCAAAAATGGAAAACCGACATATTTCACCAGAAGCAATAAAAATGGTAGTTACACAATTAGAAATATAAAAGAAGGCACCTATACTATTTATGCCCTTCAGGACCTCAACGATGATTACATTTATAACCCTAATAAAGAAAACATTGATTATAAATATAAGGTACTTATAAACAATAAACTAACGACTATTAATTTTGGTCTTACAAAACCAGACTCAAAACCACCGGAAATTATACAAGACAAACAAGAGTTTGATTACATTCTATTAGCCTTAAATGAAGGAATCGAAAAATATGCGATAAGAAAAGATAGTGTCACCAATTTTAAGATTTTATCCGAACAACTTGATCCTAAAACAATTAAAATATTTAACAATTTCAATTCAAAAGACACTGTCATCTTATATGTCCAACTTACCGATTCGAGCCAAAATACTGCAGAGGATACAGTAAAAATTCTATTTCCAAAATATTCAGATCCAAAAAACAAGAACCGGTTTAAAGTGAAACTTGACTTACCGAAACCGGAAATACTTAACCATGAAAATATTCTTTTCCGGGCGACAAAACCAATACAAGATATTGATTATAAATTAATTAATATAAAAACCGATAGTATAAAAATAACCTCTTCCCCGAAGAATATCCAACTCGACTCAAGTCTTTTTAAAATAACCATTTCTAACCTTCCTCCTTTTAAAGACTCCTTAGTGGTTCAATTTCAGACTGGTGCATTAACGAGTTATTCCGGAGACACAAGTGAAAAATATAAAATAATTCTACGACCAAAAAAAGAAGAAAACTATGGCATTTTAGCAGGAATCATAAAATGCGATGCACCAAATTATCTATTCCAACTTATTGATGACAAAAGTAAAATACAAGACACTAAAAAGAATCCAACATCCTTTCACTACGATTATGTAGAACCTGGCACTTATGAACTTAAAATAATAATTGACGTAAATAATAACAATAGATGGGATCCTATAGACCTTGAGAACAACATACCACCTGAACCTATTAAATATTATAAAGAAAAAATCAATCTAAGAGCAAATTGGGAAATAATTGATCTTATTTTCGATGCCAAACAGTAAATTTTATAAATTCAAAATAGTTCGTCCCTTATAAATACACAAATCCTGTGGATTACTCGTACTCAAACGTTGGTTTAACTCCTTTTTCTGTTCAGAACAAAAGAATCCACAAATACATTTTAATAAGTTTGGATAAAGAACCGTTTATTAATACCGAATTAACATTGTTAATATTATAAATACAAATGGGTATATCTAAAGTTGAATGTTTGAAAACTAAGTAATATTCTATTTATGAAAGCACTACAATACGAACAAATTGTGAATTAATGTGCATACTACAAACACTTATTCATTTTTATCAAATGCAAGCGTGTACAACTAAACTTTTCAACCAATCCACAGCCTTAATAATAGAGAATAATAAATTTTTAATTTTTTATATTATTAAATGTATTGTTTAAAAATAAGATTTCCTCCATTGAACAACTTAATCCTTTTTATAACCGATTAAAATTTCACTAACTTTGCATCTTTATAAAAAGTATGTGGTATAAAATTTCGAGTATTGTAATTAAAAACAGATTAGTTTTTTTGTTGGCAACATTGTTTATATCCATGTACATGGGTTGGCAATGTAGAAAGTTAGATATATCCTACGATTTTGTGCAAATTGTGCCCGAGGATGATCCGGAATATATTTACTACAGAAATTTTAAAAAGACCTTTGGCGAAGACGGAAGTATTTTTGCGATGGGGATGCAAGACAAATCAATTTATACGCTCGAAAAATTTTCAAAACTTCAGAAACTTTGTGCAGACTTAAAAAAAATCGAAGGAGTAAAAGATGTTATTTCATTACCAACTTTAAAAAATTTAATAAAAGATACAACGAATAAAAAATTTGATCAGCAAGTAATTTTTCCTGAGAACATAAGAGATCAAAAACAACTCGATAGTTTGCTCAAAGAAGCAAAAAACGTAAAAGTATACGACAAACTTTTAGTCAATGAACACACGGATGCCCTGTTAATTGCAGTTTCCTTAGAAACAAAATACCTGAATTCAAGTACACGAACCAAGGTAATGGAAACAATTCTTAACAAAGCAAAAACGTTTTCTGACGAAACAAATATTCAACTGCATTATGCCGGTCTTCCATACATTCGGACCATCATGGTAAAAGACATGAAGTCTGAATTAGTAACACTTTTGTGTTTGTCGGTGTTAGTAACTTCGGGAATTTTGTTTCTCTTTTTCCGTTCTTTTTCTTCTGTTGTATTTACTTTTCTTGTGATTATAACTACGGTTATTTGTACGGGAGGTACCATTGTTTTATTGGGCTATAAAATTACCATCCTCACGGGAATATTGCCGGCACTTATCATTATCATCAGTATTCCAAATTGTATTTATATGTACAATAAATACCATCAGGAATATAAACGTCATAAGAATAAAATAAAAGCAGTAAGTCGTATCATAGAAAAAATTGGTTTCTTGACCTTTATGACCAATATCAATACTGCTGTTGGTTTCTTTGTGTTATACTTTACAAATATTGTGACTATAAAACAATTTGGTCTTGTTGCTGGAATATTGAGTGTGGCTACTTTTCTTATTACCTTAATAATTATTCCGACCTTTCTTCTATTTCTGCCTCCACCTACGGCGAAGCAGCTGAAACACCTGGATCTTGGTTTTTTAAGAAGAATCAATCAAATTCTTGAAACGGCTACACTGCGCCATCGTCCGTGGATTTATACGATCACCGGAATATTGATCGTGATTTCTTTTTTTGGAATTTCTAAGTTAAAACCAATTTCGTACATGGTTGACGATTTACCAGAGCGCAGTACGATTCGTACAGACCTTGCTTTTTTTGAACAACATTTCAACGGAGTGATGCCTTTGGAAATAATTGTAGATTTGGGAAAGAAAAAAGCAGTACTAAGACTTTCTAATCTTCAAAAATTGGAGAAATTGGAAAAATATTTGCTTGAATTTAACAACATTTCACCTCCGCTGTCTATTTTGAATGTAGTAAAAGGAGCTACCCAAGCATTTTACGGTGGTGATCCCGAATTTTACCGCCTTCCTACAAATAATGAACGAGCCTTCATTATAAAATATTTTGGAAGTAAAGAGCAACAAAATAGTCTTCTAAGATCGTTTGTAGACAGCACGGGTAGATATGTACGTTTTACTTGTAAGGTGGCGGATGTTGGGACGATTAAAATGAATGAATTGGTTCAAGAAAATATTCAAAAGAAAGCGGATGAAATTTTTAGTAAAAAAGAAGGATACGAAGTAAAAGTAACAGGTACGACCTTGCTTTTTTTAAAAGGAAATACCTACCTCATAGACGATCTTTCTATTAGTCTGGTATATTCTTTTATCTTGATATCGCTTATGATGGCCTTTATTTTTACAAGCCCTAAGATGATTTTAATTTCTATGATTCCAAACGTGATTCCAATGGTGATTACAGCTGGCATTATGGGCTTATTTCATATACCGCTTAAACCTAGTACCGCTCTTATTTTTGGTATTTCTTTTGGTATTTCCATCGATAGTACTATTCATTTCTTGAGTAAATACAAACAAGAAATGGTTTTCTGTAAAGGGAACGTACTGATGGCTGTTACCCGAAGCATGCAAGAAGCAGGAGTCAGTATGATATATACTTCCGTGGTTTTATTTTGTGGTTTTATCATTTTTGTCTTTTCTAATTTTGGCGCTACCATTGCTTTGGGTTTGCTGACTTCACTTACCCTATTTTTTGCTATGTTTACCAACCTGACGATTCTTCCGGCGCTTTTGCTTACGTTCAGTAAAGGAGAGCATAAAGTACCGCTGAATTTTTCGGGTAATACTAAAAAGAAAATTCGGGAAAGTTCGGGTCCCCTTTCGGAGAATAAAGGAGGTAATTTATAGAAAGATAAAAGAAGCATCTCAGTTGTTTTCTTTTGTTCCTTGGTTGATGGCCTTTTTTAAAAAGAGAGAATAAAAATGTCCTTTTTCAAGCTTCTTTAATAATTTTAAAAGAAACAAATCTATGTTCTTTTGCAAATTTGACCATCATTCTGAGTCTAAACTGAAGACCTTTCTATTTAAGTTTCGCTGGCAGAGTTTTTGTTGAACATTAAGAGAAAATAGTACGTTATTAGAATTAAAATAGTCGTATTTAATGGACATTTTAAATGTGTACGGATATGAAAAAAGTATTGATAATGATGATTGCCATGGTAATGATTGGCTTTCAGTTGATGGCACAAGATGTTATCTATTATAAAAATGGTAATCAGCAAAGAGCAAAAATAGAAGCGATTGGTGCTTTTGAGATTATTTACAAAAAATCTGAAAATCCTGACGGACCAGTTTATTCTGCCGGTAAAGCGGATGTACAAATGATCGAATTTGCAAACGGGTACAAAGAAATTTTTGCCCAAACACCAAACAATTCGAACGCACAACAAGCAAATTATAACAATGGTGCTAACAACAATGGCTATAATAATGGAAGCAATAATGGTTATGCTAACAACGGTTATTATAACCAACCTTCAAATTATTCTTCACAACCAAATGTATATGTAACAGTAGCACCTGCTGTATATGGGGGTGGCTGGGGTGGCTGGGGCAATAGTTTTTACGGTGCCGGATACTACGGAAATGGTTACTACGGTGGCCTAGGCTGGGGCAACTATTACGGCGGTTTAGGCTGGGGCGGTTGGGGTGGCTATTACGCTGGTCTAGGTTGGGGCGGTTATTATGGTAGAGGTTACGGCTGGGGTGGTCTAGGCTGGGGTGGCTATTATGGCGGTAGAGGTTACGGTTGGGGTGGCTTTGGTGGAGGCTGGAGCGGTTATGGCGGAGGATATTATGGACATAACGGGTATTATGGCGGAAATAATTGGGGACATGGTGGTTATTATGGACACAATGGGTATAACGGCGGCGGCTGGGGTGGAGGTTATGGACACGGTGGCTGGGCGAATAATGGACACAATGGTAATGCTTATGGTCACA
>DATHPH010000336.1:0-7335 GCA_035484095.1 Cytophagaceae bacterium
ATTGCTACCAATGAAGAAAGTATGATTGCAAAAATGACAGAACACCTATGGAATAAAGTAAAAGAGGCGATCTAACTTAACTGTAAAGAACCAAAGAAAAAAATTATGGAAACATCCAACCCTTCTCTAACGGAAGAAAAATTATCACCGGAACTACTAAAAAAAATAAATGCTTATTGGCGTGCAGCCAATTATCTATCAGTAGGACAAATGTATCTTCACGATAATCCTTTACTGAAAGAGCCTTTGAAACTCGAACATATAAAACGTATGATTTTAGGACACTGGGGTACTACACCGGGTCAAAATTTTATTTATGTTCACTTGAACCGTATCATAAAAAAATACGATTTAAATATGTTCTATATTTCAGGACCAGGACATGGAGGGCCTGCCTTAGTCAGTAATACTTATTTGGAAGGTACTTATAGTGAAATATATCCCAATATTAGTCAGGACGAAGCAGGATTAAAAAAATTGTTTACGCAATTTTCATTTCCTGGAGGAATTCCCAGTCATGTTTCTCCTGAATGTCCCGGTTCTATGCATGAAGGTGGAGAATTGGGATATTCTCTTAGCCATGCTTTTGGTGCTGTGTTTGACAATCCTGATCTTATTACTGCTTGTGTTGTAGGAGACGGTGAGGCGGAAACAGGTCCATTGGCTACTGCATGGCATTCCAACAAATTTTTAAATCCGGTTACCGATGGAGTGGTGTTGCCCATTTTGCATCTAAATGGTTATAAAATAGCCAACCCAACGGTTTTGGCTAGAATTTCTCATGAAGAACTGGAAGCACTCATGATTGGATATGGGTGGGAACCTTATTTTGTAGAAGGAACTGAGCCGGAAAAAATGCACCAACAAATGGCCTCCACCTTGGATCAAGTCATAGAAAAAATAAAATATATAAAAAAAAATGCTTTTTCTAATCCTTCAACAGGGCGACCTAAATGGCCAATGATTGTGCTAAGGTCTCCAAAAGGTTGGACAGGACCTGAAAAAGTAAATAACCTTCCAATGGAAGGAAACTTCCGTTCGCATCAAGTTCCAATAGCCATTAATGCCACTACTCCCATAGAAAATTTGTTGCAATTAGAAAGCTGGATGCGAAGTTATAAACCAGAAGAATTGTTCGATGACCAAGGTCGCTTGGTATCAGAACTGGCTGAACTGGCGCCAAAAGGCGATCGACGAATGGGGGCAAATCCACATACGAATGGAGGACAGTTACTACGTGACCTTCGCCTTCCGGATTATAAAAAATATGCCCTCGAAGTTACAAGTCCTGGTGCTCAAGAAGCCAGTGATACTGGGCTATTGGGAAAATTTCTACGAGATGTCGTGAAAATGAATAACTCTCCTAGAAATTTTCGGATTTTCGGACCAGATGAAACTATTTCCAATAAATTAGAAGCTGTTTTTGAAGTAACAAATCGCCAATGGAATGCTGAAACCAAAGCAGGTGATCAATACCTTGCTACTGAAGGGAGTGTCATGGAAATGCTCAGCGAACATCAATGCGAGGGATGGCTGGAAGGGTACTTGCTTACAGGAAGGCATGGTTTGTTCAACAGCTATGAAGCCTTTATTCATATAATTGATTCTATGTTCAATCAGCATGCTAAATGGCTGAAGGTAACATCAACATTACCTTGGAGAAGAAAAATCGCTTCCCTCAATTACTTACTTGCTTCTCATGTCTGGCGACAGGATCATAATGGATTTACACACCAGGATCCTGGATTTATAGATCATGTAATCAATAAAAAATCAGAAATCGTAAGAGTATATCTTCCACCGGATGCCAACTGCCTTTTATCCGTGATGAATCATTGTCTGGAAAGTCGTCATTACGTAAACGTAGTAATTGCCGGAAAACATCCAGCTCCTCAATGGCTGAATATGGAGGAAGCGATAAAACATTGCGCCGAAGGAATTGGGATATGGCAATGGGCAAGCAACGATCAAAACAGTGAACCGGATGTTGTGATGGCCTGTAGCGGAGATGTTCCTACCCTTGAAACACTGGCAGCAGTGTCGATCCTAAATGAATTCTTACCCGAACTAAAGATAAGGGTAATCAACATCGTTGATTTATTAAAACTTTCACCAAAAAGCGAACATCCACATGGCTTAAGCGACAAGGACTTTGATTCTTTATTTACGTTAGATAAGCCCGTTATATTTGCTTTTCATGGTTATCCTTGGCTGATTCATCGGTTGACCTACCGTCGTAGTAACAATTCAAATATACATGTTCGCGGATATAAAGAAGAAGGTACGATTACAACCGCTTTTGACATGACCGTATTGAACGATTTGGATCGTTTTCATTTAGCCATGGATGTAATGGATAGGTTACCCCATATAGGAAGCCGTGCAGCTTATTTAAAACAAAAATTACAAGACAAGCTAATCGAACATAAAAATTACATCACACGATTTGGAGAAGATATGCCTGAAATTCTGAATTGGAAATGGAAAACCAAATAAGATAGTTTTTTTCTCGAGTGAGCAATAGTCTTGAATAAGGATTTAAAATCCATATTCAAGACTATTTCATTTCATTTCCTATTTTTAGCAACCAATTTATTGAGTAATTCGTTACAACCTCATAAATCCATTTCCCCTTTATGAAATCCATCGCTCGAATAGTAGTCATTTTATTTTCCATATTGATTATGGCAAATGGCTGCAATACCCCAAAACCTGCTTGCGGGAACACAAAAAAAGTAGTGACTAAGAAAACGAAGACGTTGAAAAAGAACAGCCATTTCAATATGTTTTAGCCTCTTTCTTTTTAATCATTTTATTAAAATAGAAAGAGGCATTGTAATGGAGAGAAATATATCTCTCTTACTTCATAGGAAACGCTAATAAAGGTATATCTGTATGATAAATCATTTTTTTGCTCATATTCCCAGTAAATATTTTTTTCAGAAAACTTTTATCCCTCGTACACATCGAAAAAAGATCTATATGGTTCTCTGAAATAAAATTATTTATAGAATTAAAATTATCCTTGTTTCTCACTTCATTTATATAAGTGATTCTTGGGTAGTCAATATGTTTCTTAATATTATTCTTAAACCATTCCATCACTCCATCGTCCTGATTAAATTTAGTTTGTCTAAGATATGAGATATGCAACACAATAATTTCGGCCTCGAAAGGCAAAACAAGTTCTATAAGCCTTTCTAACGTAGGGATATTGTCAGATTGAAAATCAGTTATAAAAAGCACCTTTTCGATCTTCCTCGAAACAGCCTTTTCCGGTACTACTAATACAGGGCACGAAGCATTTTCAACCATAGTTGCAGCATTGGTGCCTATCAAGTATTCTTCTATATTACTGGCTCCCTTTGTACCAAGTATCACCATATCTATGTTTTTTTCTTTCATAAATGGTTCAACAACCTCTCCGAAAGAACCATATTCTACATACTCTTCCTTTTTAACTTTAGGATATTTTTTGTTCAACAGTTGAATTACCTTCTCCATTTCTACCTTGCTTTCTTCCCTGAGTTCTTGTATAATGTCAATAGATTTCCCTCCAAAATACGTGTCTTCAATTGGTAATTGATAACTATTAAAAACAACCAACTTAGATTCAATATTTTGAGCAAATTCAGCAGCATATATAAGAGCATTCATCGCACAGGGTGAATAATCCGTAGGCACTAAAATATTTTTATTTTTAAAAGAGTTCATATTTTTTTCTATTTAATGTATGAGCATAAAAGTAATTAACCGATTGAAAGATTATAATGACTAAAAACAGTAATTAATATGATTTCGCTTACCTGGTCTTTTAAAATTAAAAACATCAATAAATATTGGTATTTCAACACAAGCAATCTTTCTTTTTATAGATGAGATTGCCTGTATTGAAATACCAAGTTCCCCTATTTCTTCTTTGGTTGATTAGTCAAACAGTGAATGGCACAAGCACCTTGCGCTTTATAATTTTCATGTACCTGTCCAACTACATTTCCTTTCTCATCTTTCACGTGGCACATCCCATTCTGAGCGTCTCCTAATTTCCATCCTTTGTCAGGCGTAGTTGTTCCATAGGAAGAATAATTTCCATTTTTTTCTGCTTTGCCCATTTTCTTCCCGGTTGCAGCATCTACCAAATTCCCTTCACTATCAAGGGCTGCAACCTTATTTCCTTTTGTGTCTTTAATGACGCCATCTTTCGTAACCCAACCTATATGATCTCCATTCGAATTGGTCACCTTACCTCCTTCATCAATTTTCGGCGCTTTATAATTACCGGGCACCTGAGCAACTACATACTGAAATGTAAATACTATTCCCAATAGTATCATACTTAATTTCCTACTTGTTTTCATATTGAGCTAAATTTAAAGTGTTAAACATTTATTTTTAATTAAAAGAAAATACTAGTCAATGCAATCCAAACTTCATAAAGAAGATTTCACATTTATAAAACTGAGGTTCATAAATGTTTTTTTTCTCTCAATGCAATCTTCTCAATCCACCTGCCAAAAGATCTTCGTAGAACCCAAACCACCCATCCAGCCATAAGATAGATCAACGCCACAATAAGAAAACCCCAATAATAATTGCCTGTCAATTGAGAAAAAATTAAAGCAAAACCTATTCCTAAATAGATAGCGACCATTAGCAAAGCAAATAATAAAAATAAGGCAGACAATACTATTCCTATAATATGACTTATCTTCGCTATTCCTTTCTCAATATAAGGTTCAGCCTTCGCCTCCACGTAAGAAGTAAATGTGTTTACCAAATAATCTTTAATATTGAAATTTCCCATTTATTGTATGTTGTTGAATAAAACTATCTTCATATTTGTTGAACTAATCTTGCAATTCCTTATGAATATACTAAATAAAACAATACTTAATTTCGATTATGCCTCTTCTCATTTACAAAATATCATTTCAATAAGTACATGTGAAATACGAATGTGCAAGAATTGAAACCGACTAATTATTTTATTATATTTTAAATATTTTCATTTTTAAATAGAAACGTTGTCTATTTTCTTTTCAAATTTTCGCTTTCAGTCACTTTACTCCTATTCTAAAAATAATAAATCCACACTTTACCAAGACCTGCATTAAATCGACTAATTTCAGAAATCTTTCTGATTTTATTTACTAACTGTACTCAAATGTAGCAATCAGGCGCAAATGACTTAATGATCATTATCATAAGGAAAAATAGCATTCCTCATGTTCCGTGCAGGAATAGAAGGATAAATTTGCAAGTATTTAAAAATACAAAATTACACGTGGGCGTCAACAAAGGAATATAGATGGACTCAAATCTGTAAACTAACCGTATGAAACTAATTTTTCTAGTTAAGAGCAAATGAGAAAAGTTACCTTCTCAACGGTTGATATTAATACGCATCCTGATCCACTCCCGGAAGCAACCAAATATTCAATTTATATTAAGGATTTAATAGAAAGTCATAAAATCAGGAAATTGAATATTTTGATTAGATCTTCATGAGAAAGAGACAAGAGTATTTCTTACACGGCCATTCCGGAGAAGTGATACGAGAAAATATTTTATCAGAATGAATACGTTTTAAAAATGTATCTATCCTATCTCACCGGGATTTTCAAACATCTTCAACCCTACAAGACAGTTCAGATGATATTTTTTATACTATTGATTATTGAAATAAAAACTTAAAAATAACCACGGACTTTACCGAAACAATGTGGCAAGCAATATGATGTATATCATTCTAAAATCTGGCCGATATCATTTTAGAACAAGGACTCCTTCTCTAATTTCAAATAGTTAAACAAGAAAAAAATAGTACAGCATTTAAACCAAAATCAGTATGAAAAGGATCTTATGCCTCACCGATTTTTCCGAAAACTCTTTAAATAGCATTTTGTATGCAAATGAATTGGCTAAAAAATTTTCTGCGAAGTTAATCTTTATGCATGCATATGAAACTATTTCCGGCAAACCTGAATTTGAATCACTTCATCCCTCTTTAACCAACTACTCTGATACAGAAGCAAGAGATAAACTTTATAAAATTTGTATGGATTTTATAAAAGAAAATAAATATAACAATGTTACCCACGAATTTTTCGTTTCGAAAGGAGAGGTAAATCAGAATCTAAATACAATTGTTTTAGAGAAGAAAATTGATCTTGTGGTATCCTCTATTGAAGGTGCATTAAAACCGGGAGATGCCCATTATGGAAATATTGTTTCAGAAATTGCTCAAAATACAACATGTCCTGTCTTGATGATTCCTTCTACTTATAAATTCAGGGATATTAAAAATATAGTGTATGCCTTTGATATTGAAAACGAAGATTCGTTAAAAAAAGAAGCTATAGATTGGGCAAAACTGTTTGATGCAAGGATTGATATATTAAGCTATTCCAACGAAGAAGATGAGTTAAAGATGGAAGGATTGTATTCGAAATATAATTTATTAAAAGAAGATATCAATTATCATAAAACTAGTTTTGATATAAAAGCTACGGATGATAATATGATTGATTCCATGAATCAATTCATTGCCAATAGAAATATGGATTTGATCATTCTCGAAAATCATAAGAGAACTTTGTACGAACAACAAACTCAAAATAGTTTTACCAAAAAATTTATTTTCTTTTCTAAAGTACCGGTATTGATTTTACGCAATAAAGAAAACGAATGAAGGCAGAAGCAATGTTATTCAAAAAGTAACAAAAAAATTACTGCCGTTTACTTACTCGATAGGCTATAATAATGAAGGTTTAAACAAAAAGACTTATATGAAAAAGATACTTGTACTTACAGATTTTTCCAAATGTTCTGACAATGCAGTCCGTTATGCGATTCAATTCAGTCAGACATATCAAACGGATATAATTTTCTACCATTCCTTTTTTAAAAGTTTACTCAATGATATTGAAGTCATTCAAAAAAATGAGAAAGACAAACTTGAATTATTAAAGCAACATATATCCAACCTCTATCATTCTGTAGGGATAATGCCGAACAACGATCATTATATGGTACGTTTCGGTACTCATCTAACAGACAATTTGGAGGAAATTGTTAGGCGTAAAAAAATTGATCTCATTTTAACAGGGACAGAAAAAGCTACTGAAATAGAACGCTTTTTTAAAATACCTAACACCTCTAAAATTATTGACCGCATCGGGTGTCCTGTGTTGAGTATTCCAAGCAACAATCATTTTAAACTGATTAAAAAAATTATACTATTTTCAGACCTTACCGATCTTTCTTTGGAACTGGAAGATGCATTGCCAATTGCAAAACAATTTAATTGTCAGTTAAGCATATACCATTTGGTAG
>DATHPH010000337.1:0-14043 GCA_035484095.1 Cytophagaceae bacterium
TAAAATAGTTTGATTGAATGAGCAAAAGAAATTTTAGTTTTAAGAGCGAAGGTTTCCGTATTTCCGTTCGGTTTATTCTTTTCATAGGAAGAATTTGATCGTTTGTTTTTTTTCGGCAGGTAAGAAATCCCTCTATTCCGACTTTCTCACAAGCAACTCTTCCTTCATTTGTATGATGTCCCCAAGGCCATGCAAGAAATTTAACTTTGTTTCCTAAATGACTTTCGATTTCGCTTATATTTTGTTTGAGTTCTTTTCTTACACGTTCTTCAAAAGCCTCTTTTGTTTCCAATTGAAATGTTTCACTGGAACTATTTTTGCGAATAAATTCAGCAGCAGTTTTCAGCATTTTTTTCTTCGGTAAGAACTGAAAACTCGTTTGGTATTCTTTTAAAAAGAGTTGAATAAAATGATTTTGAATTTCCATTTTCCTAACGGAAAGTTCTCCTCTTGATTTGAACATTGGATACCCTATGACAGGAGAACCGTCGTAACAATGCAGTTGGTTGGTGTCAAACTCTTTTCTTTGAACGATGTCTTTAAGTTCTGTGCTTGAAAATACACATTTATGGCGATGGCTATGTGCCTGAAAATCGCATAGCCCACTTTCGTACATGATTTTTATTTCTTCCCAACTCATGTAATATTGGCTTTGTCCGTTTCCGGTTTTGTACATTTTTTGTACAGCAGCATTATTGACAGCTACATCATTCAAAAGGATCAATCGCTCACGATCAAAAGCGTGTTCTGGTATATAGGCGGTATTGATAAAAAAGGTTGCTTTTAGGTTGTATTTTTTTAACAAAGGAAAAACATATAAAAAGTTGTCGTAATACCCATCGTCAAACGTAATGAGAAGCGCGCGCGCAGGAAGTTTTTTTCGTGTAAGTGTTTCGGTGCAGGTAAAGGTGTGGAATCTTTTTTTAGCAATGTATTGAAAGTGTTGCTCCAATACAGCAGGTGTAGTAGAACCGGAAGGATATACCTGATGGTATAGCAGAACAGGTACTCCTTTTCCGGAGTAAAATACTATCAGAATTACTACAACTATTAAAATGATGAAAAGAAAATGTATGCCCATAGTTAAACTTGAACAACAGGTGCTGTACTATTTTTATCTTCTATAAAACAACTGATGAGATAAAAGGTAATATAAATGCATACTCCCAATTGCGTTTCCAGCGTAGACTCTGAAAGGTACGAAGAAAGGATAACTGCATTCAGGGATAAAAATAAATATCCAGAATATGATTTTTTGATAAAAAATGGATAAAAACTAAACCATAAAAAAAGGATAAGACCTATAATACCACAAGCAGCGTATATATATACAAATTGATTGTGAGGGATCAATCGTCTTTCTGCTGTGATAGAAGGGTATTTTTTTTCATAAGCATTAAATACTTCATTTCGTACGTCCCCCACACCTACTCCAAACCAGGGGTGCTCGTTGCCTAGTTCTATCCCTAGTTTGATTGATAGAAGACGGTTTGCATCTGAAAAATCATTGGCACCTTCTCCTTTCATAAACATAGAAATATCCCGGATCATATAATTTACTTTGTTCTGTATAGTAGGCATCGTAGCATACATCATCAGCGGTGTAATGATAAGTAGTACCAATAAAAAAAGACCGTTCAGGTATTTTTTCCTTTGAAGAATATAAGCAACGATGCATATAAACAAGGCGGCATAAAAGGCCAGAAGACCACTTCGGACAGATAAGATATGAATAAAGACAAAAAGAAATATTCCGATAAACAGATAAAGCATTCTTTCTATTTTAAAATGTAAGAGGAAGTATTGCTTTACGAAAAGATAAAAAGCAGCAATAATTCCGAAGGCCAATATTAAACTAAAACGAATATGATTCATTTTGAATAAAACGGGAATCACTTTGGCGTTTTTATATCCTTCTGTTATTTCTTCGTAATGTGTAATATATATGATGAAGCTTCCAACCGCAAAGAGGAAGGTTAAAAGGACAAATAGTGCTAAGCTGTGTAGTAAATATTTGATTGGAATTTCTCGTAATGCGGCAAAGCCAAGCGGCATGAAAAGAAGCGGAAGCTTCATGGTAAGCCTTTCCCCAAAATAACCTGCATCAGAAGAGTAAAATCCTGAAAGAAGATAAATAAAAAAAATAAAAGAAAGATAAAGGAGTCTTTTATCGTTTAGAAAAGAATGAAAAGTAGATGCCATACTTGGTTTCATAAAAAACTGGAGCCCTATTAAAATCATTCCTATACTCATCATTGCCCGGGAAAAGAACATTCCGAGTACTATGGTAAGAAGGGAAATAAGCGCCAATCGGAATCGGAAAAGAGGATTATTAAACGTAGATATAAATGCCAAAATACTTTTATTTTAATTGGGTTAATACTTATCTTTGATACTCCTGAAAGGGTAAAATTAATAATATTACAATACAAAGGCACTACTTTGGAAAACAATAAATCAGAATTGGAAAAAGCGGCAAAAGACACCTTGTTTGAAAAGGAATTCATGCCGCTTATTGGCCCGCTTTATAACTTTGCCTATCGTCTTACTTTTGATGAAGACGATGCCAATGATTTGGTACAAGAAACTTACCTGAAAGCATATAGATTTATTGATTCTTATGAAAAAGGAACTAATGCAAAGGCTTGGTTGTTTAGAATTCTGAAAAATAGCTTTATCAATGAATATCGGAAAAACGCTAAACTACCCGGTAAAGTTGATTACCAAGAAGTAGAATCCTATTATAATTCTGATGATGTAGACGAGCCAATCACTTCTGATCTGAGGGTAGATGCTATCAAAGACATGATTGGGGACGAGGTTGCGAATGCACTAAATTCATTGGACGTAGACTTTCGTACCATTATTATTTTATGTGATCTGGAAGGATTTACGTATGAAGAGATGGCGAAAATATTGGACATCCCTATAGGGACGGTGCGCTCACGTTTGCACAGGGCAAGGAATCTGATGAAAGATAAACTAAAAGAATATGCCAGGAATATGGGTTTCGGCAAGAATTAATAAAATATTTAAACTTAAAACAATTCAGTATCGTACTATTTATAATTAATTAAAGGAAATTCATGAAGGCAACTATTACAAATCTGTATTATAAACTTTTGGGGAAAAAGCAGCGTTATTGTTGCAAAGATTGTGTAAAGAACCTTTATCAGGTGTTGGATGGTGAGGCAACGAAAGATCAGGAAGATTATTTCAGGTCGCACATTAATGAATGTTCACCCTGCTTTAACCGTTATGAAATAGACAAATCGGTCAAAGAAGTAATAAAACTTAAAGTCGAACACAAAGAAGTTCCCGAAAATCTTATCTCATCCATCAAAAACAAGCTGAATCAAAATTCCTAAATTATCCTTTTAAGGAACATTTCTGTTCGGGTTTGTAAAATAGAAATTTTATTCTATCAACTTATTCTCCTACCTTTATTGCTTACTAGAGATCTTACCAGTGGTATCAGTTGGTATAGCATTCGTAAATTATAATTTAAATCGTCAATTCTATGCAAGGCAAACTTCTTATATTCTGTGCTCCTTCCGGTTCGGGGAAAACAACTATTGTAAAACATTTGCTTGCTAATAATCCAAATTTGGGCTTTTCGATCTCCGCTTGTACTCGAGACAGAAGAGGAAGGGCGGAACAAAATGGCAAAGATTATTATTTTCTTTCCCCGGATGAATTTAAAAAAAGAATCGATAATAATGAGTTTGTAGAATATGAGGAAGTATATCCCGGCGCTTATTATGGTACGTTAAAATCGGAAATTGAAAGGGTTTGGGGTTTGGGCAAGCACGTAATTTTTGACGTGGATGTCAAAGGCGGTTTAAACTTAAAAAAATATTATAAAGAGCGCGCCTTGGCTGTTTTTGTAAAAGTTCCCTCCATGGCAATCTTAGAAGAAAGGCTTCGGGAGCGTAAAACAGACTCCGAGGAAAGTATCTCCGCCAGATTATTTAAAGTAAAATTTGAGATGTCTTTTGAAGAAAAATTCGATACAACCTTATTGAACGATAATTTGGAAGACTCTTTTAAGAAGGCACAACAACTGGTAGACGATTTCTTGAAAAAATAAAAATATTCTGTTGAACAATTAATTGAGTCGGTTAATATGTTCTGGTTATAGTGTTTCGTATAGGTACATCGTTTTTCTGGCAAATACATCGTCTTTCATTCCCGAAGCATGGATCAATCCATTTTGAACCATGCTGTTTCTTAAGACATCGTTTGTAAGAACTTCATATATTGCTTCCGAAAGCTGTTGTGTATCCTTTGGATTTACATAAAACGAATCTTTGCCTCCTGCTTCTTCAAAACAACCACCTTGTGTAGTAATAACAGGAATTTTGCTGAACAAGGCTTCCAGAATCGGAATACCAAAACCTTCGAAAAAAGATGGGTAGACAAACAACGATGCTTGTTGATAGATGGCAGGCATTTCTTCATTCGTTACACCTGAAAGAATATGAAAACGGGTGTCTAGTTTTTTCTCCTTGATGAGTGCAATAATTTTTTCTTTAATATTCCCTTGACCGCCAATAAACACTACATGTGCATCTGTTTTTGTTTGCAATAGCTCCAACGCTTCTACAATTGCCTTATGGTTTTTTCTATAAAAAAAAGAGCTTATATTTAAAATATATTTGTCCGGCAGTTTGTATTTTATTTTTACAGATTCTTTTTCTTTTTTTGTTGCTTCCATATAAAATGAGGGATCGCAACTCTGGTAAATGACATGAATTTTTGATTCATGAATTTTGTAAAATTGAATTAAATCTCGCTTAGTTTCTTCACTTACTACAACCACCGCATCGGCTTGTTTTACAGCATAAGCCGTTTTAAGGTCGTATATTTTCCTGTCAATGGAACTATATTGATTTTTGTGCTTTAAAAAAATGACATCGTGAATGGTTACAATCTTTTTCAAATCAGGAACCTGATGAAGATTTAACGGAATTTCATTGCTTAACCCATGATAGAGAAAGTACTTCTCTTTGACTAAATCATAAGTCATTCCATAAGATCTCCAATAAGAAGAAACTCTTTTTGAAAAAACATTTTTGGGTAAATGTAAGTGATAGTTGCCTTTCAATTCATCCTGTAAAGACAATTTTACTTTTGGGGTATATAAATGATAATCGTGGTGAGAAAAATCTCTCAAAAATCCATTGATAAGTATTCTGGAATATTGTCCCAGTCCTGCTGCATTATTAAGTGCACGTTTTGCATCCAGGGCTATTTTCATATTCAAGTATTGCTAATTCAATGCCAATGCGTGTCCGTGAAGTTTTTTATACAAACCATCTTTTTCAAGAAGCGATTGATGTGTTCCTCGCTCTTCTATTTCTCCTTTTCGAAGTACAATGATTTCATCCGCGTGCTGTATGGTACTCAAACGGTGTGCTATTACAATAGAGGTTCTGTTTTTCATCAGATTGGTAAGAGCTTCCTGTACCAGTTTCTCGGATTCCGAATCAAGTGCAGAAGTTGCTTCGTCTAAAATAAGAATAGGTGGATTTTTCAGAACCGCTCTTGCGATACTTATTCGTTGACGCTGACCTCCTGATAATTTCACACCACGGTCTCCAATATTCGTATGATAGCCGTTTTCGGTTTTTAATATAAAATCATGCGCATTGGCAATTTTGGCAGCGTGCATCACTTCTTCTTCAGTGGCGTGAGGCTTCCCAAAGGCGATGTTATTGAAGATTGTGTCGTTAAACAAGATAGATTCTTGTGTGACAATTCCCATCAAATTGCGCAAAGATTCCAAGGTGTATTCTTTTATGTTGATGCCATCAATTTTGATCTCACCTTTCGAGACATCGTAAAATCTTGGAATTAAATCGGCCAAAGTAGATTTCCCTCCTCCGGAAGGACCAACCAATGCAATTGTTTTTCCTCTTGAAATAGTAAGGTTTATATTTTTCAAGATCGGTCCATTGCCATACGTAAAAGAAACATTGGTAAAGGAAATTTCCTGGTTGAATTGCTGCATGGTCTTTGGGTTGTCGGAGTTTTGTATTTCCGGTACGGCATCAATGATGGTAAATATTCTTTCGGCAGAGGATAAGCCTCGTTGGATAGTACTAAAGGACGAAGAGATAGCTTTTGCCGGAACTAATATTTGATAAAAGCAGATGATGTAAAAGAAAAATTCACTCGGTTTCATTTCACCAGCAAAAACCATATTACCTCCTATCCAAAGAATCACTGCTACGACCGATACGCCTAAGAATTCTGACAAAGGGGAGGATAGTTCGCGTTTATCACCCATACTCCTGATAAGTTTGGCATAACGTTCATTTTCTTTGTCAAACTTGCCCAGTACATATTTACGTGCATTGAAAGCAATCATTACCCGAAGACCGCTGATAGATTCATCTACGATTGATAAAATATTTCCGAGAGATTGTTGTCCTGCATCCGATTGTTTTTTTAGTTTTTTACTAATGGAGGAAATAATAATTCCTGAAATTGGAAGAATGACCAAGGTGATAAGTGTCAGTTTCCAGGAGAGAACAAACAACCAAACAAAATATATGATAATTGTAGCAGGATCTCTGAAAACAACCGTCAGGGTGCTCACTACAGAATTTTCTACTTCTTGTACATCGTTTGTGAGTCTGGAAACCAGATCGCCTTTTCGTTCGTTGGAAAAATAACCTAAATGAAGTTTTGTAATGTTTTCAAAGATATGTCTTCTTAAATTTTTCACTACCACTGCTCTAACCCGGTTGATAATACGTAAAGAAACGTACTTGAAGATATTGGTAAAAAGATTGGAGATCATTAATATAATACAAATGGCGACCAATGCTCCTCCTTTGCCATAAGCTGAAATTAAACTTTTAGTACTGTCGTTCATCCACGAGCGAATGCTGTTTCCTACAATGTTTATGTTGACAGAAGTGCTTTGCTGATCAAATAAAATGTCAAGGGTTGGCATTAGAAAGCTATAGTTGATTAAGCCAAAAGCAATGGCTAATAAAGTAAAAAATGCGTAAGCGATGGCAAATCGGCTAAATGGTTTTGCGTAGGCAATTATTCTGTAATAGGTCTTCATCCTTTATCTTCCTCTCTGTAGAAAGACAAATTTAATAAATTAATAATGGTAAGTACTTAATTGAGGAATAAATCTGCATTACAAAAGAGGCCAAAATATTTCCATTTCATCATTCTTGTAAAAATGGATTATTACTTTTTGGCTTGTCATAAAGAATCATAAGATAATCCATGTTTACCTGAGCCTTTGTGGTGGTATCCTTGGTGTACAAACCATAAACGATGGATGATATATACTGAGGGTTTTGCGTTTGGTTATCGTTGCGAATGGCTTTATTTGGATGCATATCGGAGTACCGAATGGCAAATTGTTTCCAGTCAGTAAAATTCAAAGGGATATCGGTATAATACATTTGGTTATTTTCGGGAGAACGAACAATTATTCCGGAGTCATTTTGCCATACACTTAATCTGAAAAATGCATCAGAATCTAATTCTCCTTTTAAGTACAAAGAAAACCATATAGAGGACGGATCAGAAATGTTGTAGAATTCACCGGATTTTATTTTTCTTCTCAAAGAACAAACGTATTTCTTATTTTTCGATTCTGCACTAGTACCTTGCATTAAAAGAGAGCCGTCTCCTTCTGCTGCCGGAGTTCTGGTATCTACTTCACAAACTACGGCATTTGTCGAATTCAAAGAAGGATCGTCCCATAAAGTAGCACTTCTACCTCTGCCGCCACCGCTGTATTCAAAGATTTCGCAATCGCTTAATAAAAAAGAATGATTCTTGAAAAAGTGAACAGCTTTTGCATAAGGCAAAGTATCGGTTAAGACTACATTGGTGTTGTTAAATTTCATTTCAATCGCCAATACATCATTCTCCATTCCTTGTGTATGTTCTTTAAAATATTTTTTAAAAGAACTTAGGTCATTGGGAGTACCTGTAAATATTTTCCCACGACCTGTTTTTATGCTCTTGCATTTTATGGTCCATGAGGTTAAATCAGAATTGCTGTACAGTTTCTGAGAGTGAGCATATTTACTGTTTAATAAAAGAAAAAGGGCAAAAAGAAGCCAATAAGTATTTTTCATAGAGAGAATTTTGATAGACTAAATGTAGTCAGAAAAGTTGAATATATATAAAAACAAGTGACTCGATTTTTTTTAGAACTTGAAAAGATCTAGTCTTAAAGGAATCAACGTATTGTTGTGAAAGAACGGGTATATTAAAAACTTTTTTACGAATGTTCCCTTCAGTATAATTCACTCAAGGAAACATTCGTAAGAAGGATTTTTTAAAATAAAGAATTATTGCTTTTTCGGTTTTGCGAATAAAATCATAAGATAGTCCATATTTACACGAGCCTTTGCCGTCGAATCACTCGAATATAAATTATAATCGATGGATAAAATATCTTCAGGATTTAATTTTTGTACAACAGTGCTGTCGGTCATTTTTAATTGCATGTCTGAGTATTTAATCGCCACCTGTTTCCATTCGGTAAAGTTGAGTGGAATATCTGTGAAATAATAATTCTTGGTAGAGGAACTTGCTCCTTTGTTTTTTTGCCATACGCCTAACCTGAAAAAAGCTTTAGAATTAGGTTCGCCTTTAAGGTAAAGGGAGAACCATATTTTTGAAGGATCCGTCTGATGATTGAACTCGCCGGAGAGGTTATCTGTATAATCGCCTGAACGTCCTGCGTGAACTGGTTGGGTAGATGGTTCCCCTAAACGAACATTTCTTGTAAGGGAGCAAACAAATCCTTTTCTTCCTGAATTGGCACTATTTCCTTCCATGAAAAAGGAACCAAATCCCTCTATTGGATTTTTTTTATCTATATCCGATGAAATAGCGTTGTTTGCTCCATAGAAAGGATCCGTCCATTGGGCCGTTGTAAATTCATAACTTTCGCAATCACTTAATAAAGAAGAGTGGGAATGGAAAAAATGTTCTGCTTTTGCATAAGGTAGGGTATCCCTCAAGAGTATCGTTGTATTGTTAAAGCGCATTTCAATAGCCAGAATATCCATTTCAAATCCCACTGCATTAACCTTGAAATTCTTTTTAAAGTGGGTGAAATCATTAGGGGTACCCGAAAATGTTTTTCCCTGACCACTTTTTATACTTTTGAATGTTACCGTCCAAGAGGTAAAATCAGATGAATTTCCTGTATTTTGAGCAACTGCAAATCCTCCATTTAATAGGAGAACAATAATCCATAAAATGTTAATTGTAGGTTTCATAGGTAAAATTTAATAACTGTAAATGTACCGAGAAATATTGAATATGTTATATGACTATTGTCAGATGATTGACAATTTTTAGTAAAAATAAGGGAGATTTTAGCGGTAATTTGTCAATGTTACGTATATGTTTAAGTTGCCTTAAAAAATCAATTTTTTGCCACCATGACCACTTTTTTTGTTTTCTAAGTGAGCTGTAACGAGTATTTAGGGGAATAACATATAAGTATAACACAATAAAAAAGTAAAAAAGGGCAACTTTTTATTGTAATGCTGGTAAATACTGATATGTTTTGTAAGAAGGGAAAAGTAATACTGTAAAATTATAAATGATTTTGAGGACAATGGGTAAATACAAACTTCAGCGGTGCATTTGGTCAGGAATAATTTCAATTCTTCTGGTAATAATAACGTCTCCCTTCCTTCAGGCTCAGGTAAGTCCAAAACGGGGCTATGGATATGGGTACAATTCTGTAGCAGATCTTCAGGAAATGGCTACCGGATGTTCCTGGTGGTACAACTGGGCAGCATTTCCGGATGGAACAGTTCAAAGTGTATACCAAAACATTGGAGTTGAGTTCGTGCCCATGTCTTGGGGAGGTACGCCAGATTATAATACGTTAATGTCTCAAATACCTTCCGGTGCTAAATATCTGTTGGGTTTTAACGAACCCAATTTCACAACAGAAGCGAATATGACTCCTCAAGTGGCGGCGCAGCGCTGGCCGGTGCTTCAGCAAGTAGCACAAAGTAAAGGGTTAAAATTAGTAGCTCCTGCCGTAAATTATTGCGGGGGTGGTTGTAACCAAACAGATCCCATTGCATGGTTGGATACTTTCTTTTTATCCTGTACCAACTGTCAGGTTGATTTCATAGCGATCCATTGGTACCAATGTACGGGAGGTGGACTGACCTGGGATCTTAGTCAATTTAAAAAATATGGTAAACCGCTTTGGCTTACCGAATTTGCCTGTGGTACGGGTAGTCCTACTGTTGCGGCACAGCAAACCTACATGACAGAAGCCCTAAGTATTTTAGAGAACGACCCTGATGTATATCGGTATGCATGGTTTGCCGGTCGGACTACTTCGGTGCCGAATGCTAGTCTGTTAGGCAATTCCGGACAATTTACAAGTTTGGGGCAAACCTACGCCAGTCTTCCCTTCCCTGCGCTGATTCAGGTTCCGGGTATTATTCAATCGGAAAACTATTATAGGAGATTAGGTGTCAACACAGAAACGTGTACCGATACTGGAGGAGGGCTTGATGTAGGGTGGACGAGTTCGGGAGATTTTATGGATTATAATCTGAACATCGCTTCAGCAGGAACGTTTAATTTTTTCTTTCGCATAGCAAGTCTGAGCGGTGGTGGTTCGTTTCATTTGGAATTGGACGATAAAGTAATTTCTACTTCCATCGCAGTACCAATTACCGGAGCATGGCAAGCTTGGTCCACCATTAATTTAAATAACCTAAGCCTTCCGGCAGGAAATCATCTTTTACGGGTGGTGGTAGAAAGCGGGGGGTTCAATATGAATTATATTAACACCGTTCAAACTTCTGTTACTACTGCCTTGCTCCCGGGTGTTTTATTGGAAGAGATTAAACTCTATCCGAATCCGTTTCAAGGAAGTTTTACAATTGACTTTTCTACAAGTATTGGGTTGCAAAAAGTAGAAATATTTCAGTCTTCAGGAATGCTTGTAAACAGTTATCAGGGAAGCGACCTTAATCAAGGCACTCTTTTGATAGGTGAAAATTTAGGTAATGGGATTTACTTTGTGAAATGCACTGGCAACGATGGCGTAAAAGTAAGTAAGATAATCAAAAATTGAGGTTTCGTTTGTGATTCCCTTGCTTACCTTTATACTCTTATATTTTTATTATAGGATTAATTTTTTCTTGGATTCTCAAAAAGAATCATCAGATATTCCATATAGGCTTGTTTTTTAGTGATTTCATCTTTTGAAGAAAGACATCATTAATTGAAATAATATATTCCTGATTCGCCCTTTCTGAAGTTGCATTGTAAAATTTCTTCCTCGGTATATTCTTAGATATAATGGCATGGTCGTGGAAAAATGTATTGTACCAAACCAATTGGTTTTGGATAATCGTATATTGTATAAATTGTATTTTTGAACCTAATAAAGTATAAATTGTTATAGAGAAATCATTCTAAAAAAAAACTTGTATGAAAAAAATCAATATTATTATAGTATGCTGTTGCATGATGGTGCTGGCTTCCGCTAAATCGTTCGCTCAGAGCAACGAAATGGACAGTACTTTAAGACCTTCGCGCTTAAAAATGTTAACGGTAAGCCCTGGTTTCGCTATACTCGACGCCTCTGGACTTAACCGTTTTTTGGCACCCGGTACAAACGGAAGTTTTGGAAGAAATTATGGAGTTTTGGGATTTCAAAAAACGTCAGAATATAAAAGATTCATTTATGGAGCTACTTTTCAGGGCGGGATGAGTCAACAAACCACGGTGGTCAATTACGCAGGAGTGGCCGGACTGAATGTTGATTACAACGGAGCATTTGGAAATTTTTTACTTCATGGCGGGTATTCTATTATAAGCACTAAACGAGTAAAATTTTATCCAATGATTGGTGCAGGGTTTGGAGGCGTTAGTGCGAATTTTACCAACATAGACAACCAGTCGATTGCAAATTTTGCGAATAACCCTGCAATGTCAGGACGAGTGACAAAGTCAATGGTTTGCTTTGATGCCTCTTTGAGCCTTGACCTTCTTTTCCCTTCTTCCAGAAATTGGGAAGGGAAATCTTCAACGACTAATTTTGGAAGAGTTGTAGGAATTCGGGTAGGATACACACAAAATTTAGGGATGGGCGATTGGAGATTGGATGGTGCAAGAATCATTGAAAATCCTTCTTATAACCCAGGTATGGCCTATGCTAAATTGCAATTTGGGATATACAGCAACAGGTCAAGAAGAGGGTGCCATGGTCATGGCGATTGCAGAAAATAAAGATATTTTTTTTAGTAAATAAAAATGAGCCGTTATTAAAAGAAATAACGGCTCATTTTTATGAAAGAAGTTCAAATGAAAAAGTAATTTTTACTCGTTATCAGTTCCGCCTGTTGGTTTACCATTGTTATCAGATTTCTTAGCAGACCATTTTGTATATTGATCTGGAGTAAGAATCGTTTTCATGGAAGCCTTAAAGGCATCGTTGTTTGCTTTAAAGTCAGCTTCTCCTGCTTGTAGATTATTATTGTATTTTGTTTTGATTGCTTCTTTCTGTGTCAATTGATTAAGTTTAGCAGTATACACTTTCTGTCTTTGATCATCTGTCAGACCAAGGTCGGCTTTTATTCTGTCTGCTGCCATAGAAGCTTTTTGCTCCGGTGTTTTTTTGGCTTGTGATGGAGTATTTTGTGCAGAAACAGTAAATACAAAACTTAAAAGAAATAGAGATAAAAGAATAAGATTTTTCATAATTTTTTAATTTAGATTAGTTAAATAATGTAATTGTAAACTCACTGAACTTCCCTATAAAGTTAGAATATAATAATCGACATCAAAATTTTCAGAAATATTTTGATGTCCAGGAGGATAGTTCATTTGTTATCAGTAGATTCAAAATAAATAACCTTTAAATTTAAAATGGAAGAATATATCTTGAATCTCAGGTGGTAAAGACAACATAAAATTATAAAAGCGACAACTTTAATTGAATTGGATAGTAGAATGCTGAAATAGCGAATACCTTTTAAGAAGTATTGTCTGTGCCAATGATTATTTAAGGTGCAGGTCTGTTATCTTTGCGGAATCGTTTTAATATTCCATCCATGAAAAAAAAATATTTCAAATACATCAATACGTTGTTTGTCGTTTTTCCAATGACCTTTATTATGGCCTTTGTAGGAATCATGCGTACGTATGGTTTTGGAGAAGATTGGTTCCTGAAATTTTTGAAAGCCTGGAGTGTAATGCTTCCTGTTGCGTATTGCGCAGCTTTTATTATTATTCCCAATGCTCGGAAGTTAGCTGAAAAAGTAGCCTCGAAACCTTGAGGAACATTTTTTCTGTAGGTGAATAATCGTTTTATATCCTATTATTTTTTGTAATGTATTAGGATTTCCAAAAGGATCAGAAACATTGACTGTTAAAGGAAAATTGGTATGGTAATCGACTTACTTTTTGGGAAAAAATATCTTTATTTATAATCTTCGTCTAAAGACTGATTTTGTCCACTTGATTTGAATACATACACTTTATAGCTGAAAATTTTTTGACTTAGCTAAATACTCTCTCTTTAATATACTCATCTTAACAGTTGATAAATAAGAAATTCCAAGTTTGTAGTTTTCCCTTTGTAAACCTTCTTTAATGAATCCTGATTTTTCATAACATCTGATGGCACCATGATTGGTTTCTATAACATTTAGTTCTACACGATGCATATTTAGTTCATTGAAGCATATGTCCAATAATTTGTCTACCACTTCATGCCCATATCCTAAATTTCTATTTTTAATTTCTCCGATAAGTATTTTACTTAGAAATGCATTAGCATGACTGTGATTAATCTTTTTAATTTCACAAGTTCCAATAGTTTCTTTTGTATCTTTAATTTTTACTTTATAAATAATACTGTTAGAGTTTTTTAAATATTCAATTAGTTGCATGGTAGCGAGAGGATATGAGAATGCAGAGCCTGCAAATTGTATTAAAATCTCTTCAGAATCTATCCAACTAATTAATTTGTCGAAATCATTTGATTCTAATTTTTCTAGTAAT
>DATHPH010000338.1:0-1764 GCA_035484095.1 Cytophagaceae bacterium
AACATTCAATTGGGAATTTTCTCCCAACAGTATGACACCTATTTCTGTTTCATCTACATTGAAGGCTATTCCAAAAAGGTTATTAGGAAATTTTAATAGTTCTTCAAACCCTACTCCGGGTAATCCGGATATTGTTACAATTCCTTCTGAAATACTTGTAATAATTCCTATTTCACGAGGATTTAATTTTGGAGCACAGTTTTCTCTTGAGGTACTTATTATTCTGAACGTGTCGTCAATAACCGTTTGCAATATATGCTCTGACATTTGCATCTTTACTTTTATTTTTGATTTACAACTTCATGAATCGTTTTCTCTATGGATGTAAGGAATTCCGAGATACTCCATGCAACTTTATACCCATTAACATTTAACTCAATTCCTCCCAGCAAGGAAGTCTCTACTTTAAAATTAAATTCGGAAGGTTTTGAAAGAAATTCATTCACAGATTGTATAATTTCTTCCTGTTGCTGTGAACTTAATTCAAAGGCACTTCGAACAATAATAGGTTGTGAATTGGAGGCAAAAGCAGTTGTTAGATTTTTTCTTTCCTCTTCACTTTGTTGTTTTAGTCGTTTAATAAACACATGCGTTATTTGATCTTCAAGGGTCTTGTCGGAGAGTTCCTTTAATACTTTTTTTGCTATTTCAAAAACCTCGTTCGTGGTTCTTCTGGTAAGCTCAATGCCTATTTGTTCTTGCTCCTTGTTTAAGGAAGTCCGCATTTTGTCTGAGAGAGTAAGTATTTCATTTTTGGTTTCTTCCTGAAGACGATTCTTTTCAATGCCGGCTTCTTCTATCACTTTCCCCATTAATGTTGCTCGTTCTTTGTCAAACGTTTCGTTTTTCTTTAGAAATTCGGTTTTCTCTTTTTTTGCTTCGTTTTCGGTCTGTTGCGCATGTTCAATTTGATCCGTAATTTTTTTTTCACGTGTATCAATAGCATCTAATATTGGCTTATACAAGAAGCGTTTCAGCAGCCAAGCCAACAAAAGAAAATTAATAATCTGTGCGATTATAGTGAACCAGTTAATTTGCATAATTTTTTTAAATTATTTACCAATAAAATGACTCCAGAATGGGTTAGCAAAAAGGACTATCATTGAAATGACGAAACAGTATATGGCCAAAGACTCCAGCATGGCTAACCCTACAAATAAGGTTCTTGTAATCGTTTGTTCTGCGTCGGGCTGTTGAGCGATTGCATTTAAGGCCGTTGAAATGGCCTTTCCTTGGCCAAGCGCGGGAATCATACAACCAATAGCGGTTGTGAGTCCTGCTGCAATAATGGAAACTGTTGCGATTATTGTTGTACTATCCATAATTATTAGTGTTTATTTATTAGGTATAAGGGGTTCTTTTTTTTTCGATTCTGTAGTAGCTGCTGCAATATAAACAGTTGCCAGTACGCTGAAGATGTAGGCTTGTACTAGTCCTGTAAGCATACCTAGGGCATTCATGACAACGGGGAAAATAAAAGGAGTAATGCTTAATAGGATACTTACGATTACACCACCGCTCATAATATTTCCAAACAATCTTACGGCTAAGGCAAGTGTTCGTGAAACCTCACTAATGATGTTAAAAGGTAACATAATAAAACTTGGTTGCAGATATGATTTTAAATATCCAAGGAAACCACCTTCAAGAATTCCGTAAAAGGGCACGGCTATAAATACGCTTAAGGCAAGGGCGATGGTAGTGGAAAGAGAACTGGTAGGAGGGTCGTAAAATGGAAACAATATACAAAGGTTGGAAGTCGCA
>DATHPH010000339.1:0-6759 GCA_035484095.1 Cytophagaceae bacterium
GGTTTATGACAACGGCCTTTGTGAATAAAGATGGTGTCAAGGTAGTAGTTGTGGTCAATGCTTCAGACGATTCTGTAAATTTTCAATTGTGGCAAGATGGTAAAGCTGCTAAAACCAGTTCTCCTGCACATTCTATTATGACTTTTGTTTTATAATTACCCTCACCAGGTTTATAAATTTTATAATTTTCTTACTAAACATCAAACCTCAGGACTATAAAATCCTGAGGTTTGATTGTCTATACCTGAAATTGGTTTGTCAGGCTTGAAAAATTATACAGTGGGCAAAATGAATTAAACCCAAAAATAAAAATCAAGTTGTTTTAGTAAGGTATAATAATAAGTAAGGAACTATTTTCTATTGAACAAATGTAAATAAAAAAACTACTGAGGATGTTTAGAAATTATTAAATATTGGTTAAATCAAAAAGCAAAGGATAAATTAGTATGATCCGAATGATGGAATTGCAATTTGGATGACTTTTGAGTATCTTTTATTCAGAATAGGAAGAGCGTTGTATGGATTTTACGAGTTTCAAAAAGGTTTTAATTTACAATCGATTGAAATTTAAAATAAAATCAACTTCTTTAATCATAATGATAATAAAATAGTATCTGCATGCAAAAACAAATCAATTATCACAAAGAAGAAATTACGATTGTATGGACACCTGAATTATGCATACATTCAGGAATATGTGTGAAAACATTGCCGAAAGTATATCATCCAAAAGATAAACCTTGGGTTAAACCGGAAAATGCAACCACTGAAGAATTAATAAAGCAAATTAAGCTATGCCCATCCGGTGCTTTAAGTTATAAATTGAATCAAACGGAAGAAAAGTGAGCGAGAAAAGTCTGTTAAAAATTATTTTAAAGTAGCCACTATAAAACTTTTAGGAAAGTTTTTTTTGATGATTGTTTATAACATTAACGTAAATTTTCTTCAAATCATGGTACTTTGGTAATATTCTAAACTTCCCAAGACCAAAATTGAGTCTGGTACATTTTCAGAAACATTATGTATAAAACAAACGGAAAATTACTCCAATCATGTGTACTTTAATAATTGTTCGACACGGGCAATCCGTTTGGAATCTTGAAAACCGTTTTACAGGTATTTTCGACGTAGAATTGTCAGGACAAGGCGAAGCGGAAGCTAAAAAAGCAGGCCAACTTCTAAAAGAATATTCATTTGAGCTAGCGTATACTTCTGTTTTAAAAAGAGCAATTCATACGTTGGATATAATTTTAAAGGAAACGAATCGTTTGACTACGCCTATTATTCAAACCGCTTCTTTCAATGAGCGAGATTATGGAGATTTGCAAGGATTAAATAAAGAAGACACTGCTTTAAAATATGGGGAAGAGCAAGTTTTACTTTGGAGAAGAAGTTATAAAAACGCTCCTCCCCATGGGGAAAGTCTGGAAGATACTTACAAAAGAGTTGTGCCTTATTATATGGAACAGATCGAACCTAAGCTAAAAGCTGGGAAAGATATTTTGATTGTAGCACATGGAAATAGTTTGCGTGCGCTCATGATGTATTTGGAATCTATTAGTGAAACAGAAATTGCAGAAGTAAACCTACCAACAGGTTTACCAAGAATATATAGATTGGATAATAGGTTGAGGTTATTAGAAGTGTTTTACGCTACTAATAAGGAAGAATAAAGTTTCTGTTTTAGTTATATTTTTTTTAAATAGTGATTCAATTTATTGAATCACTATTTTTTTTGAAGTGAAATTATTTTCTCCATGCTGTATCGTAAGAATGTAGAGTCCTGGTGGAAGTGAAGAAACATTTAGCGTAGTTTCAAAACTAACACCTTGGGTCGTATATTTTTGGCTCGTATATTCAACACCCAGCATGTCAATCAAGCTTATGTTTAATTCTTTTCCTGTCAAGGCTGCAATAGACAAGGAAAGTTCATCGTGGGCAGGATTGGGACTAACTACGATATTGAGCGGTGTGTCTGTAGAGGTTTTAGTGGACGTAGCTAAGCAAGCGGTTTTGTCTGTGCGAATCAGATTATCCAGGTAAAAATTGTAATTAGTATAAGTATTTGGAGCGAACAAGAACGTGAACTGATCAATGGAAGTGGGAGCAGTTGTAAGATCGGGTGTGCTTGATAAGGTGAATTTTATATTTTCCCATTGATTTTGCATTGTTGTTGTGCCCACAAAGACTGCACGTCTTCCGATAGGATAACTTTGAGTAGAGGAAAGTTCTGAATTCTCAAATTGCCAATTAATGACTGTTCCAACCGGAGCATTGGTATTTACGTTCATGTATAATGTTCTATTACCATTTTCGTAATCCACTGAGTTATTAATTAAATCGGTGGCATAATACAGAAGGTCGTATTGAATCGTATTTCTGGTATAAAAAGCAACCGTGCTACTGCTGTTTACTGAATTTGGAGAAGGATTAGCGGTAGCAGGATTATAAGCAGTTCCCGTGGAACTATTGTAAGCAATGTGTTGATTGGATTCAAAATCATCAAAAATAAGATCGCAACCGTTGGAAAGTACAGGCAGGTTTTTAGTTAAAGTATCGGCTCCACAAGCAGTCGTATTGATGGCCACTGAAACAATACCGCTGTTAGCACCAATCATTACTTGAATGGAATCTGTTCCTTGGCCACTGGTAATGGTACTTCCGGGAGGTACCGACCAGGCAAAAGAAGTTGCCTGCGGATCTTTTACGGTGAAAGAGTAACTTTCATTTGCCAAGGCCTCGTCTTTGCCATTAATAAATACGGTATGTGGATTGCTGTATACTCGTACATAATCCACTAACATTGTTTGAGGAAAGATGGTGGTAGCATCCGGATTTCCGCCAAACCAACCACCAACGGCTACATTTAAAATGATAAAGAAGTTTTGATCGAATGGCCATGCTTGGGGTGAAATACTGGTAGCAGTTACTGTATAAAAATTATGTTCATCTAAATACCAGTTGATCGTATCCGGTTTCCATTCTACCGCGTACGTATGAAAACCGGTAGAGAGGTTGTTTATTCCTGTATACGTTCCTCCGCTGCTTTGCGCATTTGCTGGGTTAGGTCCATAGTGAATGGTTCCAAAATCCTTATAGGGATTACTTCCGATTTCTTCCATAATGTCTATCTCTCCACTGGCGGGCCAACTTCCATAAACCGAATTCTCGGGCATCATCCAAAAGGCGGGCCATAAACCTTGGGTAGAGGGAAGTTGGATTCTAGCTTCAAATCTTCCATATTTGAAATTTTGTTTCCCATAAGAATCTATTTTCCCAGAGGTATAAGAGTATCCTCCATAATTTTCCTGAAGCGCTGTAATAACAAGATTTCCACCTGAAACACTTACGTTCTGAGGACGACTAGTGTATATTTCCAATTCATTATTAACACCGGGTGATCCGGTATCGTAATTCCAGTTGGCCGTATTTAGACTTGTTCCGTTAAATTCATCCGACCATAATAATGTTGGACATTGTGCTTGCGAAGTATAACTGAAAAATGTAGAAAATAACAATAGCGTAACGTTCCCTAAAATTCTCTTTTTCTCTCTGTTCATGATCTTTCTATCTTCTTTAGTTTTAGTTAATTAAATTTTAATTAATGAATTTTATTTATGGAAATATAGGTTAATTAATGATTAATCTTTTTGTAATTCCCAATCCATTCATTTGAATGATGTATACGCCACTGTCGAGTTTTACAGGAATATTTTTTCCTTCAAACATTGTATCTTGCGCTTTCATTTTTTGTTCATATATTTTTTCTCCCAACATATTCAAAATTTCAATCAGTTGCTCCTCTTGATTTTCAGATCGCCATACAATAGAGAAATTATTGCCTTCCGATGGATTAGGATAAAGCATAACTTCGTTGGGTTCTTGAGGATAGGAAAGTGTAATTACTTTAGAATATTGGAAATTTCCGTTAATGTCTACCTGTTTTAATCTATAATAAGCGAAAGATGCTGCTGAAGAAGTATCAATAATGGAATAAACGGTTATAGAAGAACTATTTCCTTTCCCTGCTACTGTACCAATAGGGTAGAAGGTGGAATCATCGTATGATTTTTCTACTATAAAATAACTATTATTTAATTCTTGCGCAGTGCTCCAAGTCAACGTTGCGCTATGATGAATGCTTGGTGTGGCTGTAAAGCTGATCATTTCAACTGGAAGAGAAGAAGGTGGAGTGCAATTATTGCCTATGACAATCCAATCCACTTGTACCGTACCCGGAAAGGCGGTGTTATAGGTTCCGTTTACACCGGTATATGGGTATGTATAATAACCGGGGTTAATATAGAATAGGAGTGAGGCTATATTGGAACTATCTACAGGACCTGGTGTCGCCCCATAATAGTTTCGAAAATTACCCGCATAATTGATCGTGAAAATTTGATAAGAAGTTGTTAATTCCAGGTTATAGGTTGTCATGTTATCAGTACTTTGTCCAGTACCATCCACCATCTGTATTCTTAAAAGGGCGTTGGCGGAAGCTTTCGCCTTTATCTGCATAATTGGTTTGTTAGCAGCACAGGCGAAATTTAAGGGACTTGCAACGGTTCCATTATTTAAGGCATAACTGAAATTTTGCCATTCCGAATATCCAGCATTGGATATCGTCCAAACGGTTCCGGATTCTGATTGAATAAAGGCCCCTGGATTAGGAGTGACCCATGCAACCGTATTTTGCGTAAAATCATCCGAAAAAATACAGGATGTAGGGGGAGGAGCAATAGTGATATAACTGGTCTTTGTATTGGTGTTGCTTCCGTTCGCATTTGTCACCGTTAGACTTACTGTTTTAGCCCCTCCGGTGCTATAGGTTATATTTCCAGGAACGGCATTTGAAGAGGTTGCAGGAGTTGCTCCGGATCCGAAGTTCCATGCATAAGTCTCTCCCCCAATCATTCCGGTAGTAAGATTGGTAAATACAATTGTGTTGCCGGCACAGGTGGACAAAGGAGTGGCAGAAAAATTGGTTGCCAGGATACAAGTCCCTGAAACAGTAACCGCAAGCGATTTCGTAGTAGTACATAACGCATCGCTGGTTTCCGTAACTGTTACATTTCCTCCCGTGGTTCCGAAATTTACAGTGATACTTGAGGTACCTTGTCCTGATGCTATAGAAGCACCCGCCGGTACCGTCCAATTAAAAGTAGAGTTAGAAAACCCAGGAACAACTGAATAGGTTACGCCATTGAGTTTTGTACATACAGAAGTTGAACCCGTAATGTTGGAAGTAGGAGGTACAACCCCTTGTGCTGTGAGATTGTCAAAATAATAAACTTCTCCGGCTACATTGGAATTGGGATGAAAAAGAATCTGAAGTCTGTCAACATTGGCACCTGTGATGGTAAGGTCGGGAGAGCTGGTAAAGGTAAACGTTAATTTTGTCCAAGTATTGGAAGGTCCGGTAACCGCGGAATATTGACTATGTCTGCCGGAAGGATAAGGATTGACCATTAAAACACTGTTATCAAATTCAATAGTGATAGGTGTTCCTGCCGGTACATTTGATCGAACGTCCATAGTGAATTGTCTTATTCCTGCTCTAAAATCATCCGGATTTCCTACAAGAAAATCTTTATACCCTAAAATATCATAAGTAGATCCTACATTCCTGGCATATTTTCCAACGGTCGAAGAACTATTACTCCCGCCAGGAGCGGGATTTGCAACAACGGTAAGTACCCCATTTGAATATTGACTTTGTAAATACTGATTGCTTTCAAAATCGTCCATTATAAGTGCACAAGAATTGACGATCGTTTTTACAGGATAAGAAGTATTGGATGGCAGACAAGGTCCTGCGCCATCAGGGTCTACGCTTACGGAGACATTTCCTCCTGATCCGGAAGCCCAATTTACAGAGATCTGACTTGTACCTTGCCCGCTTACAATGGTAGCACCTGCCGGTACTGTCCAACTATAGGTCGTACTTGCACCTCCTGAATTAACGGTATACGTTTCAGTACTTCCTACAAAAACTAAATCTTGTCCTGTTATTTGGAGAGAAGTTGGGGTAGAATAAACCCGAACATAATCCACCAGCAAATTGAGCGGAAATTGTCCTGGGACAGGAGTAGCATTGCCTGTGTAAGAACCACCCACGGCCAAGTTAAATATGATATAAAAATTGGAAGCATCAAACGGCCAGTCGGAAGTCGTAGCTCCTGTGGAACCGATGGTAGAAGGAGTATAGCTCGCTGTTGTCACACCATCTACGGAAAAGATTATGGAAGAAGGTGACCAATCTACCGCATAAATATGAAATCCGCTAGACCAATTTGTACCATTGTTGTATGCATTTCCTTGAAGTTGTGCATTCCCACAGGGAGTACAATAAAAATGAAGTGTTTGATTTACGCTGGTCGGATTGCTGTTTTGTGTTTCCAGAATATCAATTTCTCCTGAATTAGGCCAATTGTTTAAATCCGACAACATCCAAAAGGCTGGCCAAATAGCATTTCCCGATGGTACTTGCATTCTTGATTCCATTCTTCCATATTTCCAGGAATGTAACCCTGATGTACTGATTTTACCAGAAGTATAATTACTGCCTGACCCCAGATAATTGGTTTGGTTCTTTGCCGTAATAACCAAATTGCCACCCGTAACGGTAATATTGTTTGTACCGCTTGTATAATATTCTAATTCATTGTTTCCAAAACCGCATCCTGAAGAACCTCCACAACCATTTCCGGTGGTATAGTTCCAATTGGTCAAATCCAATGAAGTGCCGTTAAACTCATC
>DATHPH010000340.1:0-1561 GCA_035484095.1 Cytophagaceae bacterium
TGAACAAATTAAAAATGAATTGGAAACAGAAGAACACCAACTTATAGAAGAGCTGATAGCATTGATGGAGAAAGGTTGGGTAAAGTGTCTGGAAAAAATTTCCGAAATAGAAATTGTAGAAAAAAAAATGGTTGAAGAAAATTATAAAGAATATAATTTTCTTGCCAGTAAAAAAGGCCTAATAGCACATAATAGCAGATAGTAAGCATGACTAAGTTGGAAAAAAAGGATATTAAAACACCTTCGTATTATGTGAGAAGAAGGCTTATGAAAAACAAGCCGGCTATGTTTGGACTAGTTGTCATTGTGATAGCGCATCTTACCGCTTTTTTGGGATATTTAATTATGCCGGATCATACACCCAACGCAGATGATCGTTCGCCCCATATTAAGAAAAAACCACCTGGTTTTGAGGTGCAATTATTAAAAACGATCAAACAAAGAGAGATTAAAAAGGTTAATATTTTCGAATTTATTTTTTTTGGTCAAGAGAGTGATTATAAAATCGAACCTATCAGTTGGTATAAAATAGATGGCTACACAATTCATTATGCCATCTATGATCGTGAAAAGGAAACACTTTCTCAACCTTTGATTAATACCGTAAAAAAACTCTACTCAGGGTTTTCTGTAAATTTGAAACCAGATTCGGTAACCGGTTATAATTATTCCATCCATGGAGATCAGATTCAATACCTGGATTTAAACGAACAACTGCATACCATTTCCAGGGAAGATTTGATAAAAGAATTTGAAGCTAATAACTTAGAGAAAAGAAAGTACTTGCTTGGTACTAGTATTGATGGTCGTGACCTGCTTAGTATGCTTCTTTTTGGAACGAAAATTTCATTGTCCATCGGTTTTATTTCAGTAATCATTTCGCTGATTTTAGGGGTTACTCTAGGAGCGTTAGCTGGGTTTTTTGGTGGATGGTTGGATAATTTAATCATGTGGTTAATGACAGTAGTATGGTCCATTCCGAGTATTATGCTTGTGATCGCCATTAGTCTGGCCTTACAAAGCAAAGGGATATGGGTAGCATTTGTGGCCGTAGGATTGACTATGTGGGTAGAAGCTGCACGCGTGGTGCGGGGTCAGATTTTAAGTATTAAGGAAAAATTATATGTAGAAGCCGCGAAGGCTTTGGGAATCGGGAATTTGAGAATAATTTTTGTACATATTATTCCTAATGTTGTGGGGCCGATTATCGTAATTGCTACTGCCAACTTTGCTACGGCTATTCTTGTAGAAGCAGGTTTAAGTTTCCTTGGTTTGGGTGTGCAACCACCAATGCCTTCATGGGGGAAAATGGTATTTGAAGGATATAATTCGAACTGGGAAAGTGACGGAGGATACCTTGTTTTTATGCCAAGTGTTTGCATTTGTTTATTGGTGTTTGCTTTCAACCTTTTTGGAAATGGCCTCAGAGATGCTTATGATCCACAAAGCTCTAACAAATGGTAGAAGATAATAAGGATGTATTTGAAAAACTCCTTCATTTAAAAGAACTGGAGCTTAACTCGTTGCTTGAAATAACGCAAGCCATCAATACCAATATTCC
>DATHPH010000341.1:0-12768 GCA_035484095.1 Cytophagaceae bacterium
ATAGTTCTTTTACGCCAGTGCAAAAGGCGATCAGCTATTCTATGACTTCTTTTTACACGACTGGTGGATTAAGGGGGAGTAGTAAAAAAATTACAAAATTTTATCCGCGTAGTTTTAATATGGGATTTAATAAAAAAGTAATGGACGCTACCGGCGGTTTTCCTAACATTCCATTGGCAGAAGATATTGATTTGAGTTTTCAGATTGAAAAAGCAGGACTTACGATTGCGTTCATTGAACAGGCATTTGTATACCATAAACGAAGAACAAGTTTTAAACAATTTTTTCGTCAGGTAAACAGGTTTGGTATCGGGAGAATCGATCTTTTTAAAAAATATCCTGATACACTAAAAGCCACTCATTTTATTCCCGCCTTATTTGTTGCGTTTACATTATGTTCTCTTATAGCGGCGTTGTTTTGTCCATTATCCATTTTACCGCTTTTGTGTTATATGCTTTTAATTTTAATTGATTCCACAATACAAAACAAAAGTTTATACATAGGAGGGTTATCGGTATTGTCTGCTTTTGTACAGCTGTTTGGTTATGGTAGTGGGTTTATAAAAGCATTTGTCAAAAGAGTAATTTTAAAGCAAAGTGAATTTGCAAAATACTAACCTTGATAAAAGCGTAGTGGTTATGAAAGTTGAAAAAGATTTTTCTTTAAAGAATAATAATACCTTTGGCATTGAAGCGACAGCAAAGTATTTTATAGAAATAATCAATTTAGAAGAACTGATTCAAATTCTGTCCAATCCGATTTATAAAAATGAAAAATTACTTATTCTTGGCGGAGGAAGTAATTTGCTTTTTACAACTCCTTTTTTTGATGGATTGGTGCTTCATATTAAAATGAAAGGAGTGGAAATTTCAAAGGAAGATTCTACTCATGTAATTTTAAAAGTTGGTGCAGGAGAAATCTGGCATGAATTGGTCATGTACGCTGTTTCTAATAATTGGGGAGGAATGGAAAATCTGTCTCTTATTCCCGGAACGGTGGGGGCAGCTCCTATGCAGAATATTGGTGCTTACGGAGTAGAGATAAAAGATATTTTCGTGGGTCTGGAGGCTTATGAAATAGCGACGGGAAAAGTAAAACATTTTTCATTAGAAGAATGTAAGTTTGGATATCGTAGCAGTATTTTTAAATACAATGCTAAAGGCCAGTATATTATTACCGCTGTTTCTTTTAAGTTAAATAAACAACCTTCTTTTACTACTTCCTACGGTGCTATTGCGGATACTTTAAAAGAAATGAATGTTTTGGAACTTTCGGTAAAAGCCGTCAGCGATGCTGTAATCAGAATCCGTCAAAGCAAACTTCCAGACCCGAAAGAAATAGGAAATGCAGGAAGTTTTTTTAAAAATCCGGAGATTTCACTTGCTCAATTCAATAAAATAAAGTCAGTTTATTCTGAAATTCCATCCTATCCGACTCTTTCGGAAATGATCAAAGTGCCGGCCGGTTGGCTGATTGAGAAGTGTGGTTGGAAAGGTAAAATAGTTGGGCATACCGGTGTTCATAAAAATCAAGCATTGGTGCTTGTGAATTACGGTCATGCAAAGGGCGAAGAAATTAAGGCATTGTCCATCGAGATTCAAAAATCTGTAAAGGAAAAGTTTGATATAGCATTAGAAACAGAGGTGAATTTTATTTAACCAAGGCTTTTCCTTATTCGGATTAGAGTTGCTGCTGTTATTTTTCTCAGGAAGCTTATTTTACTTTGTATTTTTCTATTTCCACTCCAAATTTTTTCAAAAAATCCAATCCTTCATCTGTTTTTAATCCTTTGTATTCGGCATAGGAATTTAGATAAACTACTTTGCTAACTTTTGCACTATACAAAAGGCGAGCGCACGCCAGGCAAGGAGCAAGTGTAATGTACAGGGTCGAATCTTCAATCTTCATTCCATTGTTCAACGCATAAATTATAGCATTTTGTTCTGCGTGCAAGGCAAGCGAACAGCTTCCTTTGTGATCGGTAGAACATCCCTTTTCCGGCCATTCTTCGTCGCAGTTGTGTGTACCTGCCGGAGGTCCGTTGTAGCCAATTGAAATAATGCGCGTATCCTTGGTAAGTACGGCTCCAACATGTGCCTTTACACAATGAGAGCGCTTTGCCAGATTTTGCGCCAGTTCCATAAATATATCCTCAAATTCAGGTTTATGCATACTAACAAAAGTGTATTTTAATTTTAAAATTTATTGTCGTGAATTGAACGGCTCACGTAAATAATCGATTCTATGTACAAATTTAGTAATTTTACCGATATGCAAACGGGACGTTATCTACATTACAAAGGAAATTATTATGTTGTTCTTGGTACGGTTATTCACAGTGAGACGGAAGAGGAGCTTGTACTCTACCGATCCGAAAAAAATGACCAACTTTGGGTAAGGTCTCGAAATATGTTTGAAGAGTCTGTATTTATTGGAGATAGAGAAGTAAAACGGTTTCAGTGGATCGAAAAACTGGACGTTTAATGCGTACTTTCTTAATTTTACGCTGTAATTCTACGGAAGAATTCTCTGGTCGCTTCTGTTCCATTGTCTAAATTATACCGGTTACTTTTTGAGTCTTTTTTTTGTACCTTTGTAACTATGTTATCCATTAATAAACTTTCATTTTACTTCGGCAGTAGGGTTTTGTACGATGAAGTATCCTTGCATATAAAAGCAAAAGATAAAATTGGACTAATCGGTGCTAACGGTACCGGTAAATCTACATTATTGCGAATCATAACAGGAGAATATACTCCTGACGAAGGCGATATATCGAAAAGCGGAGATTGCACGATTGGGTTTTTGAACCAAGACTTACTTTCTTTTGAAAGTGATGAACCTATTCTTTCAATAGCGATGCAAGCTTTTGAAGAAGCAATGCAAGTGCAAAAGGAAATGGACACGGTTATTCATAAAATGGAATCGGAATATACCGATGCACTTTTAGATAAACTCACGAAATTACAGGAACGTTACGAAGCCTTAGAAGGATACTCCCTTCAGGCGACCGCTGAAAAAATATTGGAAGGACTTGGTTTTACGACACCCGATTTGCAAAAACCACTAAGATTGTTTTCAGGAGGATGGAGAATGCGTGTAATGCTCGCAAAAATGCTTTTGTCAAGACCTTCTTTGCTTATGCTTGATGAACCTACCAACCACTTGGATTTACCTTCCATCCAATGGCTGGAGAATTATTTGGTAAATTATGAAGGAGCTGTCATGATTGTGTCACACGATCGGCAGTTTCTTGATAATTGTATTAAGACGACCGTAGAAGTATCCCAGGCGCAATTGAATGTTTACGCAGGAAATTTTAGTTATTACCTTACAGAAAAAGAACAACGTAAAGAAATACAGCAAGGTGCGTATGAAAACCAGCAGGCAAAAATACGCCAGGCAGAAGTTTTTATAAACCGCTTTAAAGCCAAGGCTTCTAAATCAAGGCAAGTACAATCTAAATTGAAACAATTGGATAAAATTGAATTGATTGAAGAAGTAATTGATGAAACGGCAAAAGTGCATTTTAAATTTAATTTCAAAACAAATCCCGGAAGGACAATTCTGGAACTTAAAGATACGTCCAAGCGCTACGGAGATTTGGTGATTTTGGATAAAGCATACGCACGCATTGAGCGTGGGGATAAGATCGCATTGATTGGTGCAAATGGAAAGGGGAAATCAACATTGCTTCGAATTATTGCAGGCGGAGAAAGTGTAGAGGGAGAGAGGATAGGAGGTCATAATGTGATTCTTTCTTTTTTTGCACAACATCAGTTAGAATCGTTGAACCTGGAAAATACGATGTTGGACGAATTGAAAGAGTGTGGCTCCGACAAAACAGAAACAGAACTTAGAAGTGTGCTGGGTTGCTTTCTTTTTTCAAACGACGATGTATTTAAAAAAATAAAAGTACTTTCAGGTGGTGAAAAATCAAGAGTGGCAATGGCAAAAACATTACTTTCAGAAGCTAATTTTCTATTGCTTGATGAACCAACCAATCACTTGGATATGCAGTCTGTCAATATTCTGATACAAGCCCTACAACAATATCAAGGAACCTACGTTACTATTTCACACGACCGTCATTTTGTGACACAAGTCGCCAATAAAATTTGGTATATCGAGGATTACCAATTGAAAGAATATCCTGGTCCTTATGCCGAATATGCTGTTTGGAAAGAGCAGCGTGATAAGGAGGCGAAAAGTAATTCTAAACAGGTAGAAGTTTTTAAAAAGAAGGAAGAAAAAACGATTTCGAAAGAGCCGAAATCGAATACAAATGAGTTGAAAAGTAAGCTGACAGCGTTGCAAAAAATAGAAGAAAAAATTGGATCCCTTGAAAAAACAATAAAACAAATGGAAGCAGAGTTGGCAAAACCAAATGTGTATGGCAATCCCGATTTATTGTTGAAAACCAATGCTGAATATGAAAAAATTAAATCTACCTTAACCATTGAACAGATTGAGTGGGAAAAGCAAGTGGAGGAAATAGATTTACTTGAAAAAAAGTAATAAAACAATTGCAAGTGATATGGGTTTTATAAAATACTTTAAATCATACCTGCTATGAATCTAAAAAATATATTTTTAACTGTTTTTTTTTCTTATAGTTTTATTCTTTCGGCTGCTAAAAAAGATAAAGAACTCCAGACCATTGATAGGGAATACGAAGAAAATATTAAAACCGTATTGCTTTACCCAAGTTCTTTGACAGTATTGGATTCGGCCCTCATTACGGATGCGATTATTCCTCCAATTATGCCGCTGAACGATAGCAGACAACTTCTCTTGAGTTTTGATGAACTAGGGAGTACTACTAAAAATTATTATGTGCGAATACTCAATTGTAACTCCGATTGGACTCTGTCAAATCTGAACGCTATTTTGTTTATGACCGACTACGATGAGTTTCAAATTATGGATCGGCAAACATCGTATAGTACCCGAGTGCCTTATATTCATTATAAGTTTAACGTTCCAAAACCAAAAATTTCCGGTAATTTTTTAATTATGGTATACCGTGATGGCGATGATCAGGATCTAATTCTTACCAGAAGATTTATGATTTATGAAACCAATATAATAACCATAACACCGGCAATAAAATTTCCTGTGAATAACAGCTTAAGAAATACTGGTCAACAAGCAGACTTTACACTTGCTTACAATTCAAGTATTCAAAATCCGGCGGATAACATCACGGTTGTTTTGAGGCAAAATTATAATTGGTACAATGCCATTTATGGTCTTAAGCCACTCTACATGCGTGATGAAATCAGTACTTTTGATTATACACTTTTTAATAATGAAAATGTTTTCAAAGGAGTCAATGAGTTTCGGTTTTTTGATTTGCGTAGTCTGAAATCAAATGGAATGAATGTAGCCAGTATTGTTCAATCTCCAAATAAAAACGATGTAATTTTAGAATATGATAAATCTCGGAATAAAAGTGCTTATGGTACATACAGCGATATTGATGGATTTTATGCACCTGAACAATATGAGACAAAAGGGTATGAAACGGAACCTGACTATGCAAAAGTAAGTTTTACATTGGATATGAAACAAGAGGATGCACCGGCAGGAAGGATTTTTGTGATGGGAGCTCTTACAGATTGGTCATTGAATAGTAACTTTGAAATGAAATGGGATCCTGATAATAAATTTTTCAGATGTACTGTGCTAATCAAACAGGGTTATTACAATTATCGCTATGTAGTTCTTCCCAAAGAAGGATCCGCAATTGACGATACTATTTTGGAAGGAAATTCCAGTCAAACGGAAAATTTTTACGATTGGATAGTTTACTACCGCGGACCTGGTGGTATGTACGATCGGATAGTAGGATACAAAGCAACAGACTATCTGGCGAATCACTAAAATTTTTGAGAATCGGTATTATTAGGTAAACTTCACTTCAAGTGTTGATGTTCTCAGATTCGGGTCTGAATTTGCAATGTCCAGCATTCCGAATCCTTTGTGTGTTACCCAGCCTAGGCCATTGTTGGTAACGAAGTCTTGTACTTTAGGGTCTGCATATAGCGTAAAGGGAAAGGTGTATCCACGAACATCGTATTTATCACCTCCATCAAACAGAGTAAAGATTCTGGCAAATTTTTTGTCATCGTCTTTGATTTTTGCCAAATAATCCTTGTCAGGTACCACTTGAAATTTATAGAATTTAGATAACTCTTCTTGAGAATACCCTGCCTTTTCCATGCGAATCATAATACTTTCATACAAAAAGTCTGAAAATTCATCTGAAGTTGGACTAAGGAAAGTTTTAGGATCGTCCTGGCCTTCTAATGGATCAATAACAACGATTGGGGAAATACATAAATATTTCATTTCTTCTTTAGAGGGAGGCATGTTTTCTTTTTCTACGCTAAGTGGCATAAGAAGTAATCTTCCTATTTCTATCTGCGGTTGTTGAAAAAGCTTTCCAAGAAAAAATTCTACGAAAGCAGGTTCTGCCGCAGAGAATACCAGTGTTACTTTGCTGGAATAGAAATAAAGACCTTCTTTCCCTACCTTTATCTGACCCTTTAAACCAGAGAAATTATAGGCGGTAGTTTTTTTATACTCCGAAGCGTATTTTTTTAACAATAGCTCCACGTATCCTGCAAGCAGGTACTGATGATGAAAAGGAACACTAGAACCTTTGTTTATCAATCCGAAAATTATTCTTACTCTCAAAATCGTATTTTTTTAAAAAGTGAAAAAATTCACTATCACATTTATTTTTTACTTACTACGTTTTAATTTAGAAAAGGTTATCTCAATCAATCTGTTGGCTCAATTTTTAAACATTGAATCTAAAATGCATGACATCTCCATCTTCTACCAAATATTCTTTTCCTTCTATGGCTATTTTTCCAGCTTCACGGCAAGCAAGTTCTGATTTGAACTTTTGAAAATCGTTAAGTTTTATAACTTCCGCTTTTATAAAGCCTTTTTCAAAGTCTGTATGAATGACTCCTGCTGCCTGAGGAGCTTTCCAGCCTCTTTCAATGGTCCAGGCTCTTACTTCCTGAACACCCGCAGTGAAGTAGGTAATTAAGTTAAGCAATTTATAGCTCGCTCGAATTAGTCTGTTTAAGCCCGATTCGGTGAGACCGTATTCTTTTAAAAATAAATTTTTATCGTCTTCGTTCTCCATTTCGGCAATTTGTGCCTCCAGTGAATTGTTGATGACTACCACTTCGGCTTTTTCATCTTTTACAGATTCGATAAGTGCCTTGGAGTATTTATTGCCGGTATGGAGAGAAGATTCATCCACATTGGCTACATAAATAACTGGTTTTATTGTCAAAAGATGTAGGTCATCCGTAGCAGTACGGTCTTCTTTCGATAGAGCCAGGCTCCGGATGCTTTTGCCTTGCATTAAATGATCCTTGCAAAGTTGAAGTATTTCGACTTCTCTTTTAGCTTTGGCATCCCCTGATTTAGCCGATTTCTCAGACTTCTGAAGTTTTTTTTCTACCGAATCCAAATCTTTCAATTGGAGTTCAGTATCAATTATTTCTTTATCGCTTACGGGATTAATAGCACCTTCCTCACGAATAATATTATCATCCTCAAAGCATCGGATGACATGTACAATAGCATCTACTTCACGAATGTTTGCCAAAAATTTATTTCCCAATCCTTCCCCTTTGCTGGCACCTTTTACAAGGCCTGCAATATCTACAAATTCAATTACGGTAGGTAATATCCTTTCGGGTGTTACCAGATCGGCTAAAATTTTCAACCTGTCGTCTGGCACATTTACCAATCCTACATTGGGCTCTATAGTGCAGAAACGATAATTTGAGGCTACTGCTTTTGCACTGTTGGAAACCGCATTAAATAAAGTGGATTTCCCTACGTTGGGCAACCCGACTATGCCACATTGAAGAGCCATAAAACAAAAAATTGAAATTAAATATTGTAAACTTATTATTTTCTATCACTAAATTTAGGGTGCAAATATAAAAAATAAGCCGAAAAATCTTGTAAATTTTTATATTTTTTATGATTCAACTTACCAAAACGTACGGTTTAGGATTTTATTGTACTAGTTTACCTCTTTTTTTGCTCCCTAAAAATTTCTCCATGTCGTAAACAACCTTTATATACTTTTTCCAAAAGTCTAGTTTTAATGTAATGTATTCCCATTTACGGTTATTCCACACATAAATATCAAAGTTTTCTTCTTGTAATTTTTTGAGTACGTCTTCGTCCAGAATTCTTTCTGAAAGGTATAAATTTCCGTTCTTCTGTTTGATTATCCCTTGAGCAATGGTGCTGTATTCCCACGCATCGTTGTCGGGCTTAACATATATAAAACCATACATTAAGAGCGTTTTTTTCTTGCATTGATAATTTGTTGTAGCCTCTCTGTACCAAAGTTTATATCTTCTGTCCTGAATATCTCGAATTGTAAATCCCCATTCCGGCCTTGCTGTAATTTTTCTATTGCCGCTTTCTCCTCCCAACAATTCAAGACTGAAAAAATTATAAGAAATTAATGCAATTACGACCATCTTGAAATGACTTGTTTTAAATACCGCATCTGCCAAAAAAATAACTGAAAATAGGAGAGGGAACAAATATTCTGCTTCGCTGCTGGTAATAAAAATAAAAAAGAGTAGCCACATTAGTATATTGAGAACATGAAATCGGATGTACAAAGAACGATGAAATTCTCTTTTTATACTGAAGAAATAAAACAAAAATAAAGCACCCAAAAACACGCTTTGCCAGATCCCGAAGAGGATTAATCCTTGGTAACCTCCGATTAAAATATTTTGCAAAAAAGGAACTTTTACTTCTCTTGTAGGATCGAGAATTCCGTATTGGAGCAGGACGGGCGAATAAGAAAGAACACCGAAAAATAAGGCTGTAAGAAACATGCGAATGCCTCGTTGGTAATTTTTATCTTCCAGAAATTGAGCAAAAATCAGAGGTAATATAAAGGCACCATTGGAAGGCCGGAATCCACAAGAGATGCCAATTAGTAAAGCGGATAGGAAGAACTTCTTTTGTGTAAAGAAAAAATACGAGGCTGTAAATAAAGCCAACGATGGCATGTAATCCAGTGTAGAAGAAGAATTGACAATAATTTGCGGTAAAAATAAAATGCCACTCAATACCCAAAGAGGATTTTTAAAATGATTGATGTTTATTAGCAAGACAAGAAAAAATGCCACTGCTAATCCACATCCGTAGCTGAAAAAATTGGCAGCATACCATCCTCCGAAATGTGTAGAAAATGCCATTAGTAATTCGTGCAAAGGAAAACCAGTAGAGCGGGAAAGTGAATAGTGGCCGGTATTCCAAATAATGGAAGCTTCCTCGCCTACCGCCCATGCGTCTTCGTCTGAACCATATCCTAACCAACAACATGGGAGTACTATAAGTGACCATAAACATAACAGAAATAAAATTTTATTTCTGTTATGCTGTTTCTCTAATTGGTGAATTAGTTTCATGGTCAGGAAACATCAAAATTGATAAGCGTTAAGAAAAGTTGTTTTGATGCAGCTTAGAAAATTTTAATTAGCAAGTCCGTTAATATGTTCACGACGAACTTATCAATTAAGATTTATTGAATAATATTAAACAAACGATTCCATCGGATTCGGTCGCTTAATCCACCTTCCTGATCGATTGAAAGCCATATCATAAACCCTTTTCCAACAATGTGGTCGGAGGGTACAAAACCCCAGAAGCGAGAATCCAAAGAATTATGACGATTGTCTCCCATCATAAAATAGTAATTCTGTTTAAAGGTATATTCTCCTACTTCTTGTCCATCAATGACCAATTTGTCTCCTTTGGAAACTACAGTTTCCCAACCTTCGTAATCGTGAATCGTACTTTCGTATATCGAGATTGTGTTTGAATCCAATTTAATGGTAGCTCCTTTTTTAGGAATCCATAGCGGACCGTAATTGTCAACGTCCCATCCGAATGATTCTTTATTCATGGGAAATAAAATAGAACTGCCTCCTTCTTTTTTATGGTCTATAATTTCGACATTATCCGCCACGCCATCTTCTACTAATTTTGCCGCAAGGTCATTTGTCAACTCTATTACATAACCTTTACGTGAGGAATCAAGGTATCTGTATTCTTTTTTGTAGTCACCGAAATTTGGTATTTTATATTTTCGAAAAATTCTTTCTGGAAATTCTATTTTCGAAAATACTTTATACATATACTGCATTTTTGGAGGATTGACAGCAGGTTTTCCATTAATATATACTTGTCTGTTTTTTACCTGTATGCTGTCTCCGCCAATAGCGATGCATCTTTTGATATAATTGGTTTTTAAATCGGTAGGAAATCCTTTTTCCGCTGGATAGTTAAAGACAACCACATCGTTGTTTTTAACGCTGCTAAAACCCGGTAATCTGCGAGGCGTTAATTGAATCCAATCCAAATAGGAAGGAATGGTTGTGCCCCAAATGTATTGATGGGTGAGGGGTAATTGAAGTGGTGTCTTAGGCGTTCTCGCACCATAATGAAATTTGCTGACAAAAAGATAATCGCCCATCAAAAGGGAATTTTCCATGGATGGAGTAGGGATCGTGAAAGCTTCCATAAATATCCATCGAATCAGTGTTGCTGCAATTACGGCAAATGTGATGGCATCTACCCATTCCCGAATAACCGTTTTAGGTTTTGCTTCCTTTTGTTTTTTCTTTTCCCAAAATTTCCAATTCATAATGTTATGACTGTTTTAATAAATAATTGTTCTCGTATTTTTTTTAATAAATTCTATTTTAGAATTTCAACATATCGTCCATTTCAAAAATGCCTTTTTTACCTGCTAAAAATTCAGCAGCCATGACGGCACCTGTAGCAAAACCTTCTCTGCTATGGGCGGTGTGGGTGATCCGAATATCATCAATAGGAGAACTGTATAAAATCGAATGTTCTCCCGGATAAGGATCAATTCTTTTTGAAATAATACTCAACTCTTCGCTGCTATTGCTCTCTATATTGACCCATCTTTTTTTTCTTTCAATATTTTCCAGAATGCCTTCTGCCAATGTAATTCCAGTGCCACTTGGTGTATCTTTTTTAGCAGTATGGTGAATTTCTTCTGTTGAGACGGCATACTCAGGCCGTGCATTCATGATTTTTGCAAGGTATTTATTTAGGTGGAAAAATAAGTTCACCCCTACACTAAAATTGGATGCGTAGAAAAAAGCACCATTTTTAGTCTTGCAAAGCGCTTCGATTTCAGGTCTTTTTTCTAGCCAACCGGTCGTGCCACTTACAATCGGAATTTCATTTTCAAGACATTGTTTTATATTTTCAAAGGCACTTTCCGGTTGCGTGAATTCAATAGCCGCATCAACATCGTCGGAAGTTATTGTTTTTAGCGTTTGAATATTTTTTTCGTTAATTATAACGGGTACAGAGTGGCCTCTTTTTAATGCAATTTGCTCGATGGTTTTTCCCATTTTCCCATACCCAATCAACATTATTTTCATTGTCTGTCTTGCTAATTTTTGTAAAAATAGTTTCTATAATTCATTTTTGGATTTCATTTTAAAATTTAAATCCAATGGAAATTCCGGGAGTAAAGGTACTACTATTATATTTATAAAACATTGGTCTGACAGACATAGACAGGTCAGGACTTAAATCAAAATCTTTAAGGTGGGCATCTACATAAGCATCCAGGATGGATACTACATATAGAATCACAGAACCGGCAATGGCCATGTCTCGATAGCGATGGTAAGTATCTCTGTCGATGGATAATTGATTAATATTTGTATAAGTAAAATTGTTTGTATACGATACATATTGAAAAGTATAGGCAGTATTATAATTCAAAAGGTCGTATTGTGTATTTAAATAGACTGTTTTATACTCATTTTTAAGTTCCTGATACCCATAGTTATTGCTGACCCAAAAATAAGCCAATATTCCTGCTCCTATATATAGAATCGGCATCTTCCAAAATTTTCTGTTATATGCTTGTCCTGCGCCTGGAAGTACCATTGCCCATACCATGGCTTTTTTAGGAGATGACCATTGTTTTTTCTTTTTTAGGAAATGTGAAGTATCTTTCTTGGCTACCTCTGTTGGTCTCATAATAAGCGTGTCGTTATCTGGGTCAATACCCATCAAGGAGTCGCTTTGGCGGTAAAATAAAGAATCACCCTTCCGGATTGCAAGGGTATCCGGTTTTTGACTATAAGAATTTTTGGTGGAGAAAATAATCGCCACTAAAAAAAATGCGACAGCTATAAATTGAAATTTATTCATTTCCTCATTAAAGGCTGTCGCAAATTAACCAAATTTTCTGGTTAAAACTATATTATAAATGTACGTTCAGAATATCCAGTATACGATTCAAATCTTCTACAGATACAAATGGAATCTTAATTTCCCCTTTGTTTCCTTCATCTCCCTTTACTGCTACTTTGGTGCCAAAATGAGAAGATAGCTTTGACTGCAATTGTTGGAGTTCAGCGTTGATGTTTTTAGCAACGGTCTCTTTTGCGGCAACTTCTTTTTTCTCTTTTCCTTTTCCTAATTCTCGTACGAGTTCTTCTACCTTTCTTACCGAAAGGTCTTCTTTCTCTACTTTTCTAAAAATAGAAAGTTGGTCTTCTGTGTTTTCAATATTAATAAGTGCTCGCGCATGTCCCATTGAAATTTCATCATCCCGAAGTGCTGCTTGGATATCCGGAGGAAGTTTTAGCAATCGAAGATAGTTGTTTACAGTCGTTCTGTTCTTGCCAACTTTTTCACCA
>DATHPH010000342.1:0-2142 GCA_035484095.1 Cytophagaceae bacterium
GTTACACCAATACCTTAAAAAATGGCTATTCCCGGTTAGTACAGAAAGAAATTGCGAGTGGGATGGTAAAAAAATTTTTAGAAACCCTGGAAAACAGAACGCGAAAAGATTTCATTGGTGGCCGAACAGAATTCATTGGAAAAAAGAAAAAATTACGGGTAGACAATGTTCATGTTTCCGACTTGCCAAAAAGTAAAAAAACAGAGATATCGGAAATTATTTACAAATGGGCAAGGCATCAACCTAATCCCACGTTTTATAAAGTCTTAGACGTAGGAATACGGATAGCCGGGACGGGCAGCCTTGGCTTGGAGAGATATGTTTTACTGGTAGAAGGAAAAGGATCTCCGGATGGAAATTATTTGCTGGATCTTAAAATAGCAAATCCATCATGTATGAAAGATTATTTGACAATTCCTCAACCCAAGTGGGCAAATCAGGCAGAACGAATCATCAATATCCAAAAGAAGGTTCAGGCTTTTCCTTTAGCACTTTTGAGCAGTATTAAAGTAGACGAAAAATGGTTTGTGTTAAAAGCACTTCAGCCTACGCAGGATAAAATTGATTTACGCTTATGCAAAGGGAAATTAGAGAAGCTAGAGCCGGTTATAAAAACAATGGCCGATATAACGGCTTGGGATCAATTGAGAAGTTCGGGCAGACAGGGTTCCGCCATTGCCGATGAACTTATTGATTTTGCTCATAAATCCTCCTGGAAAAAAGAAATTAACAATTATTGTCATTATTATACCGATCGGGTAAAAAAAGACTACCAGCAATTTTCCGAGGCATACGACGATGGTTTTTTTAAAGAATAAGGACATATAAAAAGAATAATGGTTCGAAAATACTAGTAAAAATTTTCGAACCATCAAAAAAGCTAATTCGCTTTTATAATTTTTAATTCTACTCTCCTGTTTTTTTGCCTATCTTCTTCGGAAATGCCTTTTGTTACCGGCAGGCTTTTTCCATAACCTTTGTAGGTAAGTCTGGAAGACTGAACTCCATTGGCAATAATATAATTTACTACTTCCTGAGCTCTTTTCTCGGATAACTTCAGATTATAATCACTACTTCCTACGTCATCGGTATGTGCGGAAATCTGAATGATAGCACTGGTATTTTGCTTCATAAAATCGACCAGTCTATTCAACTCTTCTTTCGACGTTTCTAAGGGTTTGGTTTCGCCGGTAGCAAAATAAATGTTGTCCAATATCAGACTTGTACCGGTTTTAATGGGATGTAAGGGAATATCAAAAATAGTAATACCGTTATCCTGTAATTGCTCTTTAGTAGGTACCAAAATCTGTTTGCCTTTGAATACATATCCCATCGTATTGATTTCGACATTGTAGACATTTCCTTCTTTAAGTTTTACACCATAACGTCCATCCCTTCCTTCTTCCAAAATTATTTCTTCTTTTGAATCGAGGTTCATTAGTTTTATTTTGGCTTTAATTTTTTGTTTCGTTTCAGCATCCGTTAGGTCCAGGAAAACTTCTCTGCTATGAGGTACCAAGGAGACATTCCGTTCAATTTCTTTATATTCTTTCGCTTCTGTAAGATTTACATTTTCATAATGATTGCCAAATTCAGGGGAGGAAAAAACAATATCATAATTCTTCCCTTCGTTGAGTACAATAGTATATTTACCGGAAGAGCTGTTTGAGGTATAGGTACCCATTTCTTCTCCGGTCTCTTTATCCAATATCACAATTTTTGCATCAACAGGTTTACCTGTATGAGAATCCGTCACTATTCCTGTGATGAGTAAAACATTGGCCGATTCTTTTTTTTCAATATTGGCGTAATAAATGTCTTTATTTCCATATCCACCTTCCCTAATTGAAGAAAAATAAATTCTTTTTGCATTGGTGGAGATCACAAAAAGCAATTCGTCTTGTGCGGTGTTAATTGGGTAACCAAAATTTTCAGGTTTTCCCCAAACTTTTTTAACCGGATCGTATTTGGAAATAAAAATATCAAAACCACCCATGGTACTGTGCCCTTTCGAACTAAAATAGAGTGTTTTACCATCTGAATGAATAAACGGACAATCTTCATCATAAGGAGTATTGATTGTTTCACCCATATTGATTGGTTTATCCCAACTTCCGTCGGAAAGTTTTTTGCTGTAATAGA
>DATHPH010000343.1:0-10677 GCA_035484095.1 Cytophagaceae bacterium
TTTTTGTTATATATTATTTGAAGTCGTACTAACTTTTAATTTTCAAAATTTATTTAAAAAAGTGGGGAGATATTCTTTTTGCCATTTGAACTGAGTATACAATATGGTACATTTGTGCCCCATTATATTAAAAAAAATAAATTATATAACATTTAATACCGTAATATTAAAACTATGAAATTATCAGAATTTAAATTTGTATTACCTCAAGAGTCTTTAGCCCTTTATCCTTCTCCTAATCGAGATGAATCTAAAATGATGGTAATTGATCGTGCAAAAGGCACTGTTGAACACCGTTTATTCAAAGACATTATCGACTATTTTGGTGATGGCGATGTCATGGTTGTAAATGATACGAAAGTGTTTCCTGCTCGTTTATATGGGAATAAAGAAAAGACAGGAGCTAAAATCGAAGTATTTCTTTTGCGTGAATTGAATCAGGAAATGCATCTTTGGGATGTATTGGTAGATCCCGCTCGTAAAATAAGAGTAGGAAATAAATTGTATTTTGGAAATGGTGACCTCGTAGCGGAAGTAGTAGACAATACCACTTCTCGTGGACGGACAATCCGTTTTTTGGTCGACAGCAACGATGATTCTTTTTACAAAACCATTGATACTTTGGGAGAGACTCCACTTCCAAAATACATTAAGAGGAAAGCCGAGGCTTCCGATAAAGAACGATATCAGACGATCTATGCAGAAAATATTGGGGCCGTTGCAGCACCAACAGCAGGTTTGCACTTCACAAAACAAGTAATGAAGAAATTGGAAATAAAAGGAGTAGAAGTCGCTCCTGTTACGCTTCATGTGGGCTTGGGGACTTTCCGTGCTGTAGACGTAGAAGATTTGACCAAACACAAAATGGATTCGGAAAATTTCATTATTCCAGCTCCATCTGCCATAAAAGTAAATAAAGCGTTGGATGCGAAAAAAAGAGTTTGTGCGATTGGTACTACTTCTATGCGTGCGATTGAATCTGCTACGACCGCCAATGGAAGATTAAAAGAATTTGAAGGCTGGACAGATAAATTCATTTTTCCTCCCTACGATTTCAAAATCGCCAATGCATTACTTACTAATTTTCACATGCCGGAATCAACGCTTCTGATGATGACAGCAGCTTTTGGAGGTTATGATTTGGTTATGAAAGCATATAAATTAGCACAGAAAGAAAAATACCGTTTCTATAGTTATGGAGATTGTATGTTAATTCTTTAAAAATGGAAAATAATTTGATAAATGGTTATTGGGTTTTATAAACTCAATAACCATTTATAGTTTAAGATGAATCAAATCCCTAAATATGCCATTATAGTGGCCGGAGGCAGTGGTCTTCGGATGGGAACGGATATTCCAAAACAATTTCTTGAGCTGGGTGGAAAACCGGTATTGATGCATACGCTTCAAAAATTTCGGGATTCGTTTTCTGATATTTTTATAAAGTTAGTGTTGCCGATCGATCACCAAGCTTACTGGAAAGAATTATGCCAACGTCACTTTTTTACAATAGCGCATGATATTGTAAACGGAGGTCATTCACGGTTTCAATCGGTAAAAAACGGACTTGATAGTATATCCATGTCTGATGGTCTTGTGGCGATTCATGATGGAGTGAGACCGTTTGTGCATAAGGACATTATTCGGAAAAGCTTTTCAGTAGCATTGGAAAAGGGAAATGCTATTGTAGCGGTACCAATGAAAGAATCAATTCGAAGCATACACGAGAATGGAAACAGCGCTGTAGAGAGAAGTAATTACCGTTTGATTCAAACACCGCAGACATTTCAATTGGATTTGATTAAGAAAGCATTTGATACTACGGAATCTGATTTTTTTACCGACGATGCCAGTGTATTTGAAAAGGCTGGGCATTCCATAGTGCTGATAGAGGGTTCTTATGAAAATATTAAGATTACCACGCCGGAAGATTTGCTAATTGGGGAGGTTTTGCTCAAAAAATGATTGTTGGGTAGATTTTTAAAATTCCCTGCCTTCTTATATTTCGGCTTCTAAAAAGGTCAGGTTTCTATCAACCGTTTCTTTCGAAATAATTTCTAAGGCTGGATTAGGTGATGAAAGATTTAACAAATATCCTTTCATCGTATATAGATTTAACAAATCATGTGTTACACAAAGGAGGGTTTTATTTTCTTTATGAACAAGCTCGCCTAAAAGCGTAAATACTCGTTTTTTGTTTTGTACATCAAGGTGCTGTGTAGGTTCATCCAGAAGTAGTATTTCTTTGTTTTGAAGCAGAAGTTGGGCTATCCACACAAGTTGTTGTTCACCACCGGAAAGAGTCAATACATTGGAATTGGTAAGATGAGAAATGGAAAGCTTTTGAAAGATAGAATCAACATCCTCAAAATCTTTTTTTGTATAGTTTTCAAAAAAGCTCTTTTCGGAAAATTTACCCATCACGGCCAATTCGCAAGCCGGTATTTCAAAATGGATATTATTTTTTTGAGTTAAGAAGGCAGGACGGGAAGATAAAAAAATCTCTCCTTCCGAAGGAGAGATTTTTAGTAATGATTTAAGAAAACTAGTTTTCCCGCATCCATTGTGTCCAATGATGGCAACAAATTCAGGTTTTGTGATCTCAAACGAAAGGTTTTGTATAAGTACCTTCTGAGCTATACTGATTTGCAGATTTTTGACACGTAACACCTAATTTTATTTGCCGTTTAATATTCGTCTTCGTTGAAGAAGAAGTCGTCTTTCGTAGGGTAGTCCGGCCATATTTCCTCAATACTTTCGTAAGGCTGACCATCATCTTCTAATTCCTGAAGATTTTCTACTACTTCCATTGGGGCACCTGTACGCACCGCAAAGTCAATTAATTCTTCTTTGGTGGCAGGCCAAGGAGCATCTTCTAAAAAAGATGCTAATTCAAGTGTCCAGTACATAGTTTAGCGTTTATTATTTCCGCAAAAGTAAAATTTTATTTCTTTATACAAATTATTTTAAGCAAAGTTTCACTTTTGTGGACAATTATTTTTGTTTATTCATATAAAACATCAATTCAAGGGGTTTTATTATTCTGTTACCATGATTTTTAGCATATTTGCAGCCTGTTTGAAATCTACTTAAAAATGACCTCAGGATACCTTGTAATTAGTTGATATTCTATTTTAATCATCAACCGGATCCTTTAAACATAAATTATTATGAGCAACGAAACAATTATATTTTCAATGGCTGGGGTAAGCAAGATTTACCCTCCGAAGAAACAAGTTCTAAAAGATATCTACCTCTCTTTTTTTTATGGTGCGAAGATTGGAGTTTTGGGTCTTAATGGCTCAGGGAAGTCTTCTCTTTTGAGAATTATAGCCGGTGAAGACAAGGAATTTATAGGTGATTTAGCTTTTACAGGAGGTTATAGTGTGGGATTATTGGAACAAGAACCCAAATTAGATCCCACTAAAACAGTGAAAGAAATTGTCGAGGAAGGTGTTCAGGAAGTAGTGGATTTATTGAAAGAGTTTGAAGATATCAACCTCAAATTTGGAGAGCCTATGAGTGATGATGCCATGACCAAATTAATAGAACGTCAGGGAGAAGTTCAGGAAAAACTGGATCACTTCAACGCATGGGAGATTGATAGCAAGCTTGAAAGAGCAATGGATGCACTACGTTGTCCTCCTCCAGAGGCCATTGTGGGCAATCTTTCCGGTGGTGAGAAAAGAAGGGTAGCAATGTGCCGTCTCTTGTTGAAAGAACCAGATATTCTCTTGTTGGATGAACCAACCAACCATTTAGACGCAGAGTCTGTAAATTGGCTTGAGTTGCATTTGCAACAATACAAAGGTACTGTCATTGCAGTCACCCACGATCGTTATTTCCTGGATAATGTAGCCGGATGGATCCTTGAATTAGATCGAGGAGAAGGCATTCCATGGAAAGGAAACTATTCTTCTTGGTTGGAGCAAAAACAAAATAGATTGGCGAAAGAGGAGAAAACAGAATCAAAACGTCAGAAAACATTGCAACGTGAGTTGGAATGGGTGCGTATGGCTCCAAAAGCACGTCAGGCGAAATCAAAAGCGCGTATCAGTTCGTATGAAAAATTATTAAGCGAAGATGCGAAACAGAAAGAAGATAAACTGGAATTATTTATTCCTCCCGGAAAAAGGTTAGGAGCAAAAGTGATCGAAGCGGTCAACGTTTCAAAAGCATTTGGAGATAAATTGCTTTATGAAAATTTAAACTTCTCCTTGCCTCAAGGGGGTATTGTTGGAATCATTGGTCCAAATGGCGCTGGTAAGACAACCTTGTTTAATTTGATTACAGGAAAACTGAAACCGGATGCAGGTAGTTTTGAAGTAGGAGAGACTGTAGAAATTGGGTACCTCGATCAGGAGCATAATACCCTGGATCCTGAGAAGACGGTATTTGAACTGATTACAGGAGGTACGGAAACGATGTTGCTGGGAGGGAAACAAGTGAACTCTAGGGCCTATGTAAGTAAATTCAATTTTGCAGGTGCCGATCAGGAAAAAAAAGTAGGAATGCTTTCCGGTGGAGAACGAAATCGCGTGCATTTGGCAATGACTCTAAAAATGGGAGCCAATCTGCTTTTACTCGATGAACCGACCAACGACCTTGATGTAAATACATTACGTGCACTTGAAGAAGCATTGGACAATTTTGGTGGTTGTGCCGTGGTGATTTCCCATGATCGCTGGTTTCTCGACAGAGTAGCGACACACATTCTGGCTTTTGAAGGCGACTCGCAGGTGTATTGGTTTGAAGGTAACTTCTCTGACTATGAAGAAAACAGAAAGAAACGTATGGGAGACACTGAGCCGAAAAGAATACGATATAAGAAACTGGTGAATTAGATATTTGTTTTTACAGATATAAAAAGCCGGATCCAATTCCGGCTTTTTTAGTTTCAATAAAAATTAAAAAAATATGAAAAATATAGTTGGAGCAATGTTGATGTTTGTGGGAGCGGTTTTCTTTTCTGCTAAGGCAGTAATGGTAAAGCTTACCTATCAATATGAAGTAGACGCCATTACTGTTTTAACATTGCGGATGCTTTTTTCCATTCCGTTTTATATTGGGATTTTATTTCTAAATAGAAATAAGTTAAAAGAAGCAAACGCAATACTATCCAAAAATGATTGGATAAACGTTGTTGTCATGGGAGTGCTTGGTTATTACCTGGCCAGCATTTTTGATTTTATTGGGTTGGAATATATTAGCGCCGGGTTGGAGCGACTTATTTTATTTACCTACCCAACATTGGTAGTGGTATTGTCGGCATTTTTTCTGAAAAAAAAGATTGGAAAGATAGAATACATCGCATTGGGGTTAACCTATATTGGTATTGTTGTTGTGTTTTTTGACAACACAATTATTTCACAAAAGAATATAGGCCTTGGAACAGTTTTTGTATTTGGCAGTGCACTTACCTATGCTTTTTATTTAATTGGTACGGGTCAATTAACGCCTAAACTTGGTTCTGTAAATTATACTGCATTGTCAATGATTGTATCCGCACTGGCTGTTTTTATTCATTATGTTGCGGTTGCAAACATCGGGGATTTATTCAGCAATATAGAAGTTATAAAGCTTACACTTATTATGGCAATTTTTTCCACGGTACTTCCTTCCTTTATGATTGCAGAAGGAATCAGGTTGATGGGTTCTGGCAGAGCTTCGATTGTAGCAAGTGTCGGACCTGTTTCTACAATTGTATTGGCTTACTTTTTCCTGAATGAATCGTTTAGTCTGATTCAGTTAGCCGGGACTGTTTTGGTGCTCGTTGGTGTACTTACTGTAAGTGTTAAAAAAAGTTAAACAATGGTTTTGTAGCATGTAAATGGTATCTTTGGATTCCAATAATAGTGTTGGAAAATGTATAGGATGTTGGTGTTAAAATAAAATTAAAAAATAAGAAATGATTGATAACTCAAAATATTATACTCCTTCTCAGATTGTGGAAGAACTGGATAAATATATAATTGGTCAGCATGAAGCAAAAAGAAATGTTGCCATAGCGTTGCGTAATCGATGGAGAAGGATGAATGCTTTGGGAGATATGCAAAAGGAAATTGTTCCCAACAATATTTTAATGATAGGTTCTACAGGTGTTGGGAAAACGGAAATAGCAAGAAGACTTGCTAAACTCTCAGATGCTCCGTTTACAAAGGTAGAAGCATCTAAATTTACGGAAGTAGGGTATGTTGGTCGCGATGTAGAAAGTATGGTGCGTGATTTGGTAGAACAAAGCGTAAACATTGTAAAAGCACTGCGAAAAGAAGAGGTAAAAGCAAAAGCGTCAATGGCTGTAGAAGAAATCATTTTGGAAGCCTTAATTCCTTCTATTAAGAAATCAACTGGTGCCATGTTGGATGGAGATGGGAAAACAATTTCAAACGAGGACGAAGAATTGAATGAAAGAACCAGAGAAAGGTTTAGAGAGAAAATAAAGAATGGAGAACTTGACGAACGTAAAATTGATATCGATGTTCAGCAAAGCCCTGTTACCGGAATGGGCGTCATAGGCGGTGCTATGGATGAAAATACGATGATGAATATCCAGGATATGATTGGTGGGATGATGCCGAAGAAAAATAAAAAAAGAAAAGTAACGGTGGCTGATGCTCGTAAAATATTGTTGGAAGAAGAAGCTGCTAAATTGATAGACATGGACGAGGTGAAAGAAGAAGCAATAAAAAGGGCAGAAAATACAGGAATTATTTTTATAGATGAAATTGATAAGATTGTAAACTCAAATAAAAAAGGTGGTGGAGGAGCCGATGTGAGTAGGGAAGGAGTGCAACGTGATCTGCTTCCAATTGTGGAGGGGAGCACAGTAAATACTAAATACGGAGCGATTAATACGGACCATATTTTATTTATAGCAGCAGGAGCTTTTCATGTTTCAAAACCTTCTGATCTGATTCCTGAGTTACAAGGTCGATTTCCTATCAGAGTGGAATTAAATAGCCTGACAAAAGAAGATTTTTATAAGATATTGAAAGCTCCTAAAAACGCTCTGACGAAACAATACGAAGCCTTGTTGGCTTCTGAAGAAGTAGAGTTAAGCTTTAACGACGATGCGTTGGAAAAAATCGCAGAGATTGCTTTTGAAGTAAATTCTGAAGTTGAAAATATTGGAGCTCGCAGATTACATACGGTAATGAGTTTATTACTCAACGAATTTATGTTTGATGTGCCGGATAAAATTGGTGCCAATGCCAAAATTCTCATTACGAAAGAACTTGTTCAGGAAAAGTTATCCGGGATTGTTAAAAACCGCGACCTTAGTCAGTATATTTTGTAAGACTCCATGAGCGCAATGGTTTTTTGGATATAGGATACTGAGGGATGGTGGAATAATTTCATAATGTTATTGAGCAACATTATCACTGAGAAAAAAATTGACAATATCTAAAATCTATCTTCTTGTATATCCATTGATTTGGTAATGAAAGAGAATTTTTAAAAATAGTTTTAATCTATGAAACTAGTACTACTTGATGCGAAAACGCTGGGCGAATTAAAGGAGTTGGAATTACTTCGTAAATATGGTGAGCTGGTAGTGTATCAATATACAACTTCAGATGAAGTTGTAGAAAGAGTTAGCGATGCCGATATCATAATTACGAATAAAGTAATAATCAACAGACAAGTAATGGATCATGCTGCAAATTTGAAACTAATTTGTGTAGCAGCCACCGGAATGAATAATATTGAGTTGGATTACGCCGCTCTAAAAGGTATTCAGGTGAAAAATGTAAAAGGGTATTCTACCGAAGGTGTTGCTCAACATACTTTTGCATTGATTTTGTATATTCTGAATCACATAAGTTTATACGACCAATTTGTAAAAAATAAATCGTATTCAGGTTCTACTATTTTTACGCATCATGCGTGGCCTATACATGAACTTGGTTCTATGAAGTTTGGTATTATTGGTTTAGGAGCTATCGGGGAAAAAGTAGGGGAAATTGCAAAGGCGTTTGGGGCAGAGGTAAGGTATTATTCTACTTCAGGAAATAATACCAATGAAAAATTCAAACGTGTATCGTTGGAGGAATTATTGAAAAATTCTGATATTATTTCTATTCATGCTCCGTTGAATGAGACCACAACCAATTTGATTTCCTACAAAGAATTGATACAGATGAAACCCACATCTATTCTCGTAAATACTGGTCGTGGTGGAATTATCAACGAAGGAGATTTAGCGAAAATAATTGATGAAGAAAGAATCTTAGCTGCTGCGCTTGATGTTTTTGAAAAGGAACCTTTGCCAGACAGGAGTCCTTTATTATTCATTCGAAACCATGATCGCCTTATTGTTACACCGCACATTGCCTGGGCTGGGGTTGAATCAAGAAAACGACTGATAGAAGGAATTTGTCGGAATATTGAAGAATTTTTAAATTAATTTTTTTTCAAAACCAAACTTCGTACTAAAACGGCTAACCCGATTATTACCATTGGAATGCTTAACAGTTGACCCATGTTAAGACTCATATCATTTTCAAAAGCTACCTGATTTTCTTTAATATATTCATAGAAGAAACGAAGTGTAAAAATCCAAACCATAAATATTCCAAACAAAAGGCCTTCCGGTGTTTTTTCTTTGAACCGACTGTATACAAACAAAAGCACCATAAACAATGCTAAACTGGATATGGATTCATATAACTGAGCAGGATGACGTGGAATTCCCCAAGCTTTGATCGTAACTTCAGTACCGTTTTTATTTTCATCGCCAATGATATAAGAACCGGGTGCTTCAGATAAAATGATATTTGAGTTTTCGGAATTATATTCCCCGATCTTATTCGTATTATAATAAAAAATTGCCTGACGAATGCTACTTTTCGCAACTTCCATAATACTTTTATTTTCAAAATTTTTAACACGCATTTTTAACTCAATGCTTGTAACATATTTTCCAAAGAGTGTGGTATCCTTGCCTGTCCCGATAATTTTAACATTTGTAATTTTTGTTTTAAATTCCGGAGCCAGGTTATCCAATTCTTCCAAATAAGAGGCAGTAGGATTTACAAATACAAAAGCCTGAGGTACATTGGCCGGTATTCCTACTATTTCAGAGTTCGTAAGATTTCCTAAACGGATAAAACAAGCTGCCAATGCTACCGTTATAGCAATGCGGTCCATGACGTATAAAAAATGTTGGCCGGGGTTATTTCTGCAATAAAGCCAAATAGAAAAAAGAATCGCAATCCCTGCACCATGGCTTGCCAGTCCGCCTTGCCATATAAATAAAATTTCTAACGGATGGGCAAGGAAATAGTCTGGTTCATAAAAGAGACAATGTCCAAGCCTTGCACCAATTATGGTAGCAAGCACCATATAAATGGTAAGCGTTTCTACTTCTTTTTGAGGACGACCTTCTATTTTATATATTTTTGTTAGAATATATTGACCTACAAAAAAACCCAATGCAAACAAAGGTCCGTACCAACGAGGTTCAAAACGTCCAATGGAAAAAAGTTCTGGACTTACGTTCCATATTATAAAATTCAGCATTTTATTTTCAAATTATTTTAACAAATATAGATAAATGGCTATTAAATAAGACGTACAATTTTAGAAATGATCATTTTGAAAAAAAGACAAAAAAATAGCCTCTTTTTATTCAAAAGAAGCTATTTTTTTGTCTTTTGACTTATTTAATCTCCGTGAAGCCAAGCTTTTTTGCCTAAAAGTGTTTCTTCGTCTTCTCTGACATCCGGGTCATCAATACAACAATCTACCGGACATACTGCTGCGCATTGAGGTTCTTCATGGAAACCCATGCATTCTGTACATTTATTAGAAACAATATAGTAGAATTCATTTGAAATAGGCTCTTGAGACGTTTTAGCATCCATTTTAGAACCGTCTTCCAATTCTATTTCAGTTAGTGCTGTACCACCGGCATACGTCCATTGGGCACCACCTTCATAGATAGCGGTATTTGGACACTCAGGTTCACAAGCTCCACAGTTAATGCACTCTTCAGTGATTATAATTGCCATTTTATTCTCCTTTTAAATATATAATGGTTGCAAAAGTAAGTACAAATTGTTTTTATACCAATACATACAACACTATTTTTGATTGAAACATATTCCCTATATGAATTGTTTCAAAGAATATAGTATATTTTTGCTAAACTATTTTACCGTGGAAGATTCATTTTCGGAAGCCCTTTTCCACCGGTTTTATTCATCATCTTCATCATTTTTCTCATGTCTTCAAATTGTTTCATGAGATTGTTGACTTGCTGAATGGAAGTACCGCTGCCGCCCGCAATTCGCTTTTTCCTGTTTCCGTTGATAATATCGGGATTTTGTCTTTCTTTAGGAGTCATCGAGTTGATGATTGCTTCAATAGGAGCGAAAGCATTGTCGTCAATGTCGACGTCTTTCATCATCTTATTCATACCGGGAAGCATACCGACAATGTCTTTGATACTTCCCATTTTTTTGATTTGTTGTAGTTGCGTCAGGAAATCTTCAAAGTTAAATTGATTTTTCCTGATCTTCTGATTTAATCTTTTTGCTTCTTCTTCGTCAAATACTTCTTGGGCTTTTTCTACCAATGACACTACATCACCCATGCCCAAAATACGTTGCGCCATTCTGTCCGGATAAAAGAGGTCAAGATTTTCCATCTTTTCTCCGGTACTTAAGAATTTGA
>DATHPH010000344.1:0-2082 GCA_035484095.1 Cytophagaceae bacterium
AAGAACATAAAAAAAAAGGGCAGCAATTGCTGCCCTTTTTTTTTATGTTCTTTCTCCTGATATGATTTAGTAAAAGAAAGTTAAAACTTGACTTTATCAAACGTCGATCTCTTCTTGCAAAAATAATCGATGATAATTGAATTTTTATAAACTTCTTTAAAATCCAGATTTCGCTGTTTATTTGCTTTTCGTTTCTTCATCAGAGAAGGCAAACTAGTATAAAAAGAAAAATGTGCTTCCAATACAGCCCAGGTATGTCTTCCATTTCCTTCTACCAGAAATTTCATTCCTGCTATTCCATCCAGCAAAAGACGCATTACAATAACAGGGAATAATTTATTAGGTTTTAAATTTTTGTAGAGCATAAAAAGACTATTCCTAAAATTAAGAAACGTCTTACGAGGATTCACTTTATTGAGTGTCCCTCCTCCTACATGATAAATTTTACTCTCCCCACAATAGAAAATTTTATGTCCTGCACTTTTCAATCGCCAGCAAATATCAATTTCTTCCAAATGGGCGAAAAAATCATCATCCAGCCCTCCTATTTCATGAAAATCCTTTGCTCTCACAAACATACACGCCCCTGTCGCCCAAAATATCTCACAGGTATTGTTGTATTGACCTTTATCCTTTTCTAAAGAATTGAAGAGCCTTCCTCTGCAAAAAGGATAACCAAGATAATCGATATAACCTCCGGCACCACCGGCATATTCGAAGGAATCTTGATTGTTATAATCCAATATTTTGGGTTGGCACGCGGCAATGGAAGAATCGCTGTCCATTAATTGGATAATAGGTTCTATCCAATGTGGTGTTACTTCTATATCAGAATTTAGAAGGATATAATATTCTGCCTCTACTTGACGTAAAGCAATGTTATAGCCTTTACTATACCCTCCATTTTCTGGAATTTGAATAATCCGGATAGAAGGGTAATTTGATTTCAAAAACAAAACAGAACCGTCGGAAGAATTATTGTCTGCTACTACAATAGTACTTGAAGAACTATGCATTAAAACAGAAGGTAGAAATTTTTCTAAAAACGATTTGCCATTCCAGTTAAGTATAACTACTGCAACTTTATCCATTCTTATCAAAGCATATTACCAATTCCGCTAAGGTCAAGCCCCGGAATATTGGGCAGTAATCCTTCTGTATTTTTTTTCATTTCTTCTTTTATCAGAACATCCACATTCTGCATACCTTTATTTACAGCCGCCACAATAAGATCCTGAAGAATATCTTTATCGGAAGGCTTTATTAAACTTTCCTCAATTTCAATTTTCAATACTTGTCTATTCCCATTTACGGTAGCTTTCACCATTCCTCCACCAGCTTCTCCTTCAACGGTGATAGTACCTAAATTTTCCTTCATTATTTTCAGACGGGATTGAACTTCTTTTATCTTACCCATCATATTTATCATGTCAAACATATATAAAATAGATTAAATCAAATGTGTGTATTATAGTTAAAAACGATTTGCAAAAATACACTTTTAGCGCAATAATGAAACTACTCCTTTGAGTGTAATTTCTTTCCCTGAATTATCCAATGCTACAACATGGTAGGCATACGAGTCAATGGTGGCTGGTTGCCCTTTGTAATTTCCATCCCAACCATTGTTAACATCTTCGGAAATAAATACTACTTCCCCCCATTTATTTAAAACTGTCATTTTAATTGATTTGAAATATTTGCCCTTTACCAGCAAAATATCGTTGTCTCCGTCTGCATTAGGGGTGAAAACCGTAGGCATATAAATTTGTGGTGTAAGGTCCAGCTTTACAATGTTTGAGTATGAAATAAGATTTTCAGTTCCCACTGGTACAACTCTTATCCTATAAATAATTTGTGAAAGGGTTGGGTCGGAAGCTTCACTATACGAAAATACATTTCCAACTGATTTACTTATTAAAACATTATTATTATCATCAAGACTTTCCACTACGTACCCACTTATTCCACTTTGATAACCTATGTAGGCGTTCCATGAAAGATAATTGATTTCATTGTTTCTTGTTACTGTAAGATATACGGTACAGGTGTTCAAGCTTAAAAGCGAAGTATTGTTACACG
>DATHPH010000345.1:0-2060 GCA_035484095.1 Cytophagaceae bacterium
AACACAAGACCATTTAGATTTCAGCGATAGCAATTCCAACGTTTTTATCTTTGCCATTAGAGATCAGGCATTAGAAGAAGTAATTGATAAAACCAAAGTACCGGAAAAAGCTGTTGTTATTCATACCTCAGGATCTATGCCAATGGAAGTACTGAAAAAATTTCAGCATCATGGCGTGTTCTATACGATACAAACTTTCACAAAAGGAAAATATACCAACCTCTCGGAAGTGCCCATCGGCATTGAAGCCTCTGACGACGATACAAATCAGAAACTTTTCCTGCTTGCAGCATCTATAAGCAAGCAGGCACAGAGCATTAATTCTGAACAACGAAAAGTGATACATCTTGCCGCAATCGTTGCTTGTAATTTCACCAATCATCTTTATGCTATTTCAGAAGGCATTCTTAAAAATGAAAATTTAAATCTTACCTTATTAAAACCTTTGATGTATGAAACGCTCCAAAAATCTCTCGAAATTGGACCTCAAAGGGCACAAACAGGTCCGGCAATTCGTGGGGATGAAAAAATAATTCAACAGCACCTTGACTATCTCGCAAACGAACCCGAAATTCAGCAATTATACAAGTTGTTATCCGAACACATTAAAAAAATGATGCCGTAAATCGTTCGGTACTTTCCTGGTTGAATAAAAAATGATACCAAAATTAAAATTTCAAAACTTCACTTACACCAAATAGATTTTACACGTTAGCACCATGCCAAACTTCAGCAAGATTACCACTTTTATTTTCGATGTAGACGGTGTCCTTACCGATGGCACTGTTCATTCTTTTGCCGATGGCGAGCATTCCAGAACTTTTTTTATAAAGGATGGTTATGCAATTGAAAAAGCCTTGCAAAACGGATATAATATTATCATTATTTCAGGTGGTTTTGAAAAAGGGGTACACAACCGTCTCACCTTTTTAGGTATCAAAGATATTTTCCTTGGTGTTAAAGATAAATTGGAACTTTTCAATACCTATAAAAAAGAGAAACAACTCAACGAAGATCAGATTCTATACATGGGCGACGATATTCCTGATTATAAAATGTTAAAATTAGTAGGCTTACCTACGTGCCCCAACGATGCTGCCAACGACATTAAAGAAATATGTAGATATATTTCTCCCTTCAACGGTGGCCGCGGTGCGGTGCGCGATGTAATTGAAAAGGTAATGAAGTCACAGGGAAAGTGGTTCATAGAGCAATGGTAATTTATTTTCAGATATTCTTTTCTGAAATCAAAAAATTTACTGTCCTTTTTCTATCAACACTCTAAAAGTAGTACCTTTCCCAAGTTCTGACTCCAGCACAAAAATTTTACCATGATGGTAATTTTCTACAATCCGTTTTACCAAAGTCAGACCTAATCCCCAACCACGCTTTTTTGTAGTATAGCCAGGCTTGAATACATCTTTAAATTTTGAACGGGGGATTCCTTTTCCTGTATCTGAAATATCAATCGCTATCTTATTATTTTCTTCTGAAATTTTTAGCGTAAGCTGACCTATTCCATCCATGGCATCAATACCATTTTTACAAATATTTTCCAATACCCAATCAAAAAGTGGTTTGTTAATTTTCATCGTACTATCAGTAGACACTTCCGATTGTACTTTCATGAGTACTTTTATAGAAGTACGTGAACGAAGGTAATCCACAACATCATTCACGGCTGCAATAACATTTTCATTGGTGGGGGCAGGAGAAGATCCAATGTTGGAAAAGCGAGCCGTAATCATTTCCAATCGTTGAACATCCTTTTCGAGTTCAACGGCCATCTCATTATTTTCCGGCATTGACTTCAAAATTTCTACCCAGGCGATAAGAGAAGACAACGGAGTGCCTAATTGATGCGCCGTTTCTTTAGCCAATCCAACCCATACCCTGTTTTGTTCAGCATTCCTTGAATAACTAAAAGCCACATACGCTATTATACCCAATGCGCCGATAATGGAAAGTTGGATATATGGATAGTATTTGAGCTGTGTTAGAAAACGGGAATTTTTATAATAAATAAAATTCTTAAACCCCAACTCACTATAATCAATTAC
>DATHPH010000346.1:0-3845 GCA_035484095.1 Cytophagaceae bacterium
TTTGGTCTGGCCTTTGCTACGTTCCTGACTCTTATATTAGTTCCGGTCCTGTATGAACTGGTTGACGGGATTAAAGAAAAACACAAAGGATTAATAAAACATTATAAAATTTTGATGGCTTTATTAATGCCTGTTACCTTGGTTTACTTTCTGTTGTTTGCATTGATGCCTGGTCTATTTAAAAAAATGATGCCGGATTTTTACCCTCACAAGGTAAGTTTAGATAAAGAATAAGTTTAGGTTTTAGTTTCTATATAAGCAGAACGCCCGGTTAGTTTAAGCTACCGGGCGTTTGTGTTTACATCGTTTAATCGATAAGTATTATTTAATCGGTAGAATGAAGATATTCTTTAATAGAATCTCTTAGTGTAGTAAAAATATGTTTTAAATTTTCTTCATTTTCTTCCAGCAATGTTACTCTAAATCCCTTTAAGTTGGAGCAGAAGGATGAAATCGGAACTACACATATTCCTTTTGCTCCCAAAAGATAATACACAAACCGTTTGTCCAGATTCATATCGTCAAAAGTCCAGCTTTCAACCAGTTTCTTAATTTCCGGATTTTCAATTTTGAGTGTTTGTTTGTTATTCAAAACACCGTCTTTGAAAATTATAGTATTATAAAAAGCTCCATACGTTTCGTTAAATTGAAGTTCAGGTACTTGTCCTAATATTTCGGCGATGTATTTGCTCCTTCTTCCTATTTTTTGATTTAAAGATTCTCGATAGGATTTAAATCTAGGATCCGTCATTATTTTTGGAATGGCCAATTGCGGAAGGGTTGTAGAACATACCTCTATCATTTTGGCATTTTCCATTGCCATACAAAATTTGTTGAAATCTTTGTGCTTTTCCCGGTTGTAAAATTCCATCCATCCGCAACGGGCTCCAGGCCAGGGAAACTCTTTAGAAATCCCTTTCATAGCAATTCCAGGTACTTCTCCGATGATTTCAGCAAGCGAATAAGCTCTTGCGCCATTATAGGTTATATTTAAATAAATCTCATCACTGATAAGCATAAGTTTAAACTCCTTTGCTATTTCAACGATTCTTTTCAATGTCTCCAATGGATACACCATTCCGGTTGGGTTATCAGGATTAATGATTAAAATTCCAATAATATTGGGATTGTATTTTACCTGATTGTATAAGTCGTCCAAATCCGGATACCAATGATTGTTGGGATCAAGTTTGTATGTAATGGGGTCGCTGCTGGCGTGCGCTGCCTCTGCAGATGAGTGCGTGGAGTAGGCAGGAGAGGGGCCTATTACTCTAAGATTGTTGTTTATAAATTGATAAACTTTTGCAATAGCATCTCCTAATCCGTTAAAGAATAAGATGTCTTCAGCCGTTATTTGTGCTCCTGATTTTTGATTGTTTAATTCGGAGAGAAATTGTCGGGTAGCCAATACGCCTTTAGAAGGACAATAACTATAGGATTTTTCATCCATCGTCAATCCGGAAATAATTTCACGCATCCACAAAGGTACTTCGTTGTTTTTTTGGATAGGATCACCGATGTTTTCCCAGTATATATCCATTCCCAGTTTACGTATCAGGTCACCTTTTTTTACGATCTCCCTGATTTCGTAACTGAGTTCTTTAGCTCCTTCGCTCAGTATCTTATGTCTCATCTGATTCTATTAAAGTCTGCAAAAATAGGAAAAAGCTTTTGATTTTTAATAGGAGGGTTAGAGTATTTATACAGAATGAGTTTTACATATCTAAAACAAAAGCCGGATAATTTTCCGGCTTTTGTAGTTTTGAAATTTAAAATCTATGGTCTGGTTTCTACCATCCCATAATCCATGCGAATATCAATGGTGCTACGATGGTAGCATCCGATTCTACAATATATTTAGGTGTTTCAATCCCTAATTTCCCCCAGGTAATTTTTTCGTTTGGTACGGCACCGGAATAAGAGCCATACGAAGTAGTAGAGTCAGAAATCTGGCAGAAATAAGACCAGAACGGAATGTTTTCCATTTCCATATCCTGATACAACATTGGTACCACACAAATAGGGAAATCCCCTGCTATACCACCACCAATTTGAAAGAAACCTACCCCTTTTCCTTCGGAGTTTTTTACGTACCAATCTGCCAACCACTGCATATACTCAATACCTGATTTCATGGTGGTAGCTTTAAATTCTCCTTTGATGCAGTAAGAAGCAAAAATATTTCCCATCGTAGAATCTTCCCAACCTGGTACAATGATTGGAAGGTTTTTCTTAGCCGCAGCTAACATCCAGCTATTTTTAGGATCTATCTCGTAGTATTGTTCTAACTCCCCTGAAAGAAGTATTTTATACATAAATTCATGTGGGAAAAAACGCTCACCTTTATCGTTGGCATCTTTCCATATTTTATAAATGTGTTTTTGTAATCTTCTGAAAGCCTCTTCTTCCGGTATACAGGTATCTGTTACGCGATTGAAATGGTTTTCCAGCAAACCCCATTCGTCCTGAGGACTAAGATCGCGGTAATTAGGAACCCTTTTGTATGAATTGTGTGCTACCAGATTCATAATGTCTTCCTCCAGGTTAGCGCCTGTGCAGGAAATAATGGAGATTTTATCCTGACGAATCATTTCCGACAGTGATTTACCCAGCTCTGCCGTACTCATAGCACCTGCCAGTGTTACCATCATTTTACCACCACCATTAAGATGCGCTTCGTATCCTTTTGCAGCGTCTACCAATGCTGCAGCGTTGAAGTGTAAATAATGATGTTCAATAAATTGTGAAATAGGACCTTTCATTTCGATATGTTGTTAAATTCAGTTTTCCGATGCAAAAATAGAAAAATATTGTATCTACTCGTCATGGCCTTACTAATTTTCACCCTCTTGTGTATAAATCAATAGGTAATCCATTGTTCGTAAAGGGATAAAATGGTAATTTTATAAGATTATATAATTGTAAAGGATGCATTTGGAAGCAGGCTATTTAGCGGAAATTTATAAGGAATCTTTGTATACGATGGGGTATGACATTGTTGGAATGGATAGTTCCATGAATACAATGCCACCCGTTGCCAAGACTTTAACATCGGTGGCAACAAATACACTTCCTAAAGAAAAATCATTGTCGGTCGCTGTTCCAAATGCTCAAAAAATAGATAGAAAGTGTATTTTACTCTTTTTATCTAAGGAAGATGAATTAAGTACTGTCGAAGCGACCTTTCTTGCCAAAGTGATGCAAGCCGCTTCTGTCCATGTGGGAGAATATGAATGTATTAATTTCAGGGGAATCACAATCAATGACATCGCTTCCCGTTATACATTTGATAAATTGATTTTATTTGGTGTAAAAATTCCAAATTTGGAAATAAGCCAATACATCTGTACACAGGTAAAATCTACTAAAATAATTTCGGCAGACGATGTATGGATGATAGAATCGAACACTGGTCTCAAAAAGCAACTTTGGACTCAACTGCAGAAAATGTTTGGAGTGTAGAAATAACGTTTGACTTGTAATCCAGTAATTTCTTTTTTAGTGTAAGAACAGATAATAGCATTGATGTTTCATTTTGGCTTAAATAGTTTTCGGGTTATTGGATTGTGGTGTTGCATCCTTATTACTTGTTCCTGTAATGATGGAATGAATAATGCAGAGCAACGAAGCGAAAATACACATACGAGTGGCAACTTAAGATTGCAGGCAGATGATACTTTCGAGCCTTTGCTTAGTACCATGATAGAAACTTTTGAATCTATTTATCCAAAGGCAACTATAGGCTTAAAGTATCAAGCACAAGAACAAGCTTTTCAGGATTTAGTAAAAGGGAATACGGATATGTTGATTGCCGGAAGGCCATTGAATCAATTCGAGATTGATAA
>DATHPH010000347.1:0-10017 GCA_035484095.1 Cytophagaceae bacterium
ACATATTAACTTATATATTGGCAATGAGTCCTGTCGTGAATAATACCTCAATATAACTTTTTCGGAAATTAAATACCGCCTCGTTATAAAGACGTTGAGTCTCCAGATAAGTTCTTTGGGCGTCTAGAAAGTCGATAAGAGTTGTATTGCCTTTTAAATAAGAGTATCGTACCGTGTTTAGGACTTTTGTTGAATTTTCAACGATGGATTGAAATCCCACTAAATTATTTTTGTGAGTGATAAAGGAATTATAAGCATTTTGAACTTCTGTTTTTATTTGCAATTCTCTCGCCAATTGAAAACTTTCCGACTGCTTTAGCAAGAAATGAGATTTTTCTCTTTCTCCTTGGTTGCGGCTAAAAATAGGAATATTTAAGGTAGTGTAGCTGCCAAGATAGCCAATACTGTTTTGAGGGTTAAACATTAGGCCTGTTTCAAAATAAGGAAGTCTTGCGGCATGTTGTACGTCAATATTTTTTTTACTTAATTCTATGTTGGATCGTGCATAAGCCAAGTCCGTTCGGGTTTCTATAGCAATTGCAATCAGTGTATCTCTATTTTCAAAAAAATCAAAAGAGACCAAACTGATTTTATCATTAATACCAATAGAATCATCAATTCCTACCATATATTTTAGGTTTCTCACCTCATTGGCGTATTGTGTAGTAAGAGATTTTAGTTGTAAATTGTATTGATCTGAGAGTAGCTGCGTTCTTATTAGTTCGGTTGGAGTAATCACTTTGTTTTTTAAGCGGTTTTGATTAATATAAACGAGGGTATCTATATTTTCTTTTGCGTTTTTAAAAAGGGATAAATTCGCTTTAAGCAACCAAACATCCATCCATTTTAAGGCAACATTATAACTTACATTCCTATTTAAATCGCTGTACAAAGTAGTCGCTGAAACCACGGTTTGTTTGGCAAAATTAATTTTCTTAGCTCTAAGATTGCCCAATTGTAAAGGTTTTGTCAATTGAAACCAAAGCTGACGGCTCTCACCGCTTAATAAATTTTTATTTTCAATGCTATTTCCATAGTTAAATAAATACAAATTTTTGGCGTTCAGCAATTGTAAATTCTGGTTGTTTAATATTGGATTTGGCCTTAGTTTCGCAGTGGTGATATTGGTCGAAGCAATATTGATGTTGTACTTCTCTGTGCGCAATTCCGGATTATTGTTGCGTGCTTCAATTACTACTTCACTAATTGTGTATAATTTTTGACTGTACAAAACGTGTCCAATAAAAAATAAAGAGAAAGTTAAAATTCGGTAAAGCATTGTATTGGCAAAATCGGGTATGGTTTAAATCAAATAAAAGTAGTAAAAAGAATTTAATTCTTGTTGTTTTTTTATAACGAAATATTATTATTATTACAACCTATTTTAGTGTATAATTATTGTACTGATCTTTTAATAAATAGTACGATTATCCTTCTTTTAGCAGGCGGGAGTTATTTTTTAACCATCCTTTCAGGTATTCTTATATTCCCAAGGGTTATTCTGTCGTCTCGATTAACCTTACCAATTCAGTATACCACACCTCTCCATATTTGCGGATAAGCGGTCCTTTTAGAAATTTATATAAAGGAATCCCCAATTCTTTTCCATTTATACAAGCTGCTTTGCATATTGACCAGCGATCATAATTTATGGCATCGTAGTGATCGTATTTTGTAATACGAATGGGATACAGATGACAGGATATGGGTTTTTGATAAGTGATTTTTCCATCAAGGTAGGCTTGCTCAATACCACATTTTAAGATTTTATTTTTATCATAAATAGCATAGGCACATTCCCTATCTTTAATAGTAGGGGTAGAATAATCTCCCTCCCAATCTTTAATATAAAAACCTTGCTCTTCAATTGCTTTTTTACCTGCCTCCGATAAATATGGTTTTACCTCCTCGTAAATTTTCTCCATTATCGGTAACTCTTCTTCTTCTAATGGCGCTCCTAAATCACCTTCTACACAACATGCCCCCTTACATTGGGTAAGATTACAAACAAAAAACTGGTCGGCTATATCTTCACTGATGGCGGTTTTCCCTATAGTGATCATTTGTATTTTAATTTTAGTATTAGCCAAAGATAAGAAAAGTTAAAGTGATATGCCCCGTTTTATAATGAACGTTTCCGAAATTGAGCAAATGGATTTCTTATTATGATAAGAACGGTTTTATAATAGATCTTTTATTTATATTCATTTGTTCGTAATTAAAACCGAGCAAATACTTTTCAACATCCATTTAAACTTTGCTGAAAATCTGCCTCATAAATGGTAAATTGGCAAGGCGTAAGAAAAGAGAAATGAATTTTATTGATAGCCTAAACGAAGTTCAAAAAGAAGCGGTAACACAAACCGAAGGGCCTGTTATGATTATAGCAGGAGCAGGTTCCGGTAAGACTCGGGTACTTACCTACCGAATAGCCTATTTAATGCAAAAAGGAATTGATCCTTTCAATATTCTTTCTCTGACTTTTACCAATAAGGCGGCGAAGGAAATGCGTGAAAGAATAGAAAAAGTAGTTGGTTCGGATGCCCGTAATTTATGGATGGGAACTTTTCATTCTGTCTTTGCGAGAATCCTTCGTGCGGAAGCAGACAAGCTCGGATATCCTAATAATTTTACCATTTATGATACAGACGATACTAAATCATTGGTTCGTCAAATTTTAAAAGAAATAAATCTTGACGATAAATTATACAAACCTTCTATTGTCTTAAGCAGGATATCTGCAGCCAAAAACCGCCTTATTTCATGGAAAGAGTATACTAAAAATTCTCTTTTAATGTCGGAGGATGCAGAATCGCTGAGACCGGAAATAGGAAGGATTTATAAGCTTTACAGCGAACGTTGCTTTAAAGCCGGTGCTATGGATTTTGATGACCTTCTTTTTAATACCAGCATTTTACTTCGGGATCATCTGGAAGTGCTTAATAAATATCAGAACCGTTTCCGCTATGTGATGGTAGATGAGTTTCAGGATACGAATCTTTGTCAATATTATATTACCAGAAAATTAGCAGCACAAAACAGGAATATATGCGTTGTTGGAGATGATGCACAAAGTATTTATGCTTTTAGGGGAGCCGATATTCAGAATATACTCAATTTTGAAAAAGATTATCCTGAATTGAAAATTTTTAAACTGGAGCAAAATTATCGTTCTACACAAACGATTGTTCTTGCGGCTAACGATGTCATAAGCCGAAATAAAAGCCAGTTGAAAAAAAATGTCTGGACTTCCAACGATGAAGGAAATCCGATTGAAGTGATCAAAGCCACTTCCGACAATGAAGAAGGACGACATATTGCTACTTCTATTTTTGAAGAAAAAGTCAATCATCACCTTAGAAATAGTGACTTCGCCATTTTATACAGAACTAATTCCCAATCAAGACCTTTAGAAGAAGGATTGAGAAGAATGAATATAAAATATAAAATCATCGGTGGAATGTCTTTTTATCAGCGAAAAGAAATCAAAGACATTATTGCTTATGTTCGGTATACATTAAATCCCAACGATGAAGAGGCATTAAGGAGGATTATCAACTATCCTAAAAGGGGGATTGGCGATTCTACCATTGCCAAGATATTAGTCATTGCAGAAGAACAGGGAGCTTCTATATGGGATATTCTATGTAATATACAAAGTGTACTTCCTGGTAGAGCTGCTGCTCCAATTGAAGAGTTTGTCAATACAATGAAACTCTTTAAGAAAGCGGTAGAAGTAAAAGACGCTTTTGAAGCGGTAAATGAAATAGCAAAGGGGTCAGGGATATTGCGTGAATTGTATGAAGATAAAACCATCGAGGGAATAAGCCGTTATGAAAATGTGCAGGCCTTACTAAATGCTGTAAAAGCATTTGTGGACGATCCCGAAAAGGAAGATAAAAATCTGGGAGTTTTTCTACAAGAAATATCGCTTCTGACCGATGCCGACAACGATAAAGATAAGGATAAAGACAAAGTAACCCTTATGACCATTCATTCAGCTAAAGGATTGGAATTTAAACATGTATACGTGGTTGGATTGGAGGAAGATTTATTTCCGTCGCAAATGATGTTGAGTAGTCGTGAAGACCTTGAAGAAGAAAGACGGTTATTTTATGTGGCCGTGACTAGGGCTGAGACTTATTTGACATTTAGTTATGCAACCTCTCGTTATCGTTTCGGAAAACTTAAGTCTTGCGAACCTAGCCGGTTTCTTACGGAATTTAATCCCAAGTATTTAAAACTTAGCAGTAAATTATTAGTGCCGGAGCCTTCGGAAAGAATTAATTATGCGAAGCCAAGTGCAAAAAATTTACTTCAACCTGCTTTAAAGCCAAAAACCTCTTATATCGCACCTGCTGATTTCAAACCAAGCGATACCACTTATCTGAAAGAAGGAGTAAAGGTAGAGCATCCTAAATTTGGTTTTGGATTCGTAAAAAAAATCGATGTATCCGGAAATGATAGAAAAGCAACGATAGAATTTAATGAAGTTGGTGAAAAGACACTAATACTTAGTTTCGCAAAACTTAAAATTCATGAAGAATAATAATGCTGATGAATTTATCCGCTATAACAGACTAAATAAATAGTAACTAAAACAAACCATTAAGAACAAACGAATGAGAAAAATAATTTTTGTGCTTTCAATAGCTTTATTAACGGTGGCGTGTGTAAGTAAGAAAAAGTTTAACGATATGGCCATGAAAAAGTCGCGTTTAGAGGCTGAAAAATCCAATTGTGAAGATACGTTAAAGTTGGCAGAAGCAGAACGTAACCGGTTAAGAGAGCAAGTCGCTCAATTATTGTCGGATAATTCTAAAATGCAGGAAGATACTCTTCAAAAAGGTGAGAATCTGAGAAGAATCAACAGGGACTATGAAGATTTGAGTAACTCCTTTGAGAAACTTTTAAATAAGCACAACAAGCTTCAAAATTACAGTGCTATGGAAGCCGACAGACTTACAAAAGATTTGATGAAGCAAGAAAAGGAGTTGAAAGATGCTACCCGAAAATCGGAAGAACTTCAAGCCAGCCTCAATCAAAGGGAAGCCCGGGTAAAAGAACTGGAAAAAATACTCGCAGATAAAGACAAAGCAGTACATGATTTAAAAACCAGTGTAAGCAATGCGCTTTTATCCTTTAAAGACAAGGATCTTACCGTGCATGTAAAAAATGGAAAAGTATATGTATCGTTGGCGGAACAGTTGCTTTTTAAGTCAGGATCTACTGAGGTAGATCCTGGAGGAGTGGAAGCATTGAGAAATCTTGCCAGTGTGTTAAAAGAGCAAAAAGATGTCAGTGTAATGGTGGAAGGTCATACGGACGATGTTCCGGTAGCGAAAGGAACTCCTGGTATGAAAGATAATTGGGATCTTAGTGTACTTCGGGCCACTTCCATTACAAGAATACTTACCAATCATGGCGCAGATCCTAAAAATATATTACCGGCAGGAAGAGGACAAAATTCGCCAATCGCGGAAGGGAAAACAGCTGAAGCTAGAAAAAAGAACAGAAGAACAGAAATTATATTGACACCAAAACTTGATGAGTTATTTAAAGTATTAGAAACTAACTAAGTTGAGTTACTAAAAAAAAGCGTCCATCGTGTGAAAAGATGGACGCTTTTTTTTAGTAACGATTCCTGCTTAAGAATCTTTTTTTGTATCTTCGGAAGGAGTTTCCCACATCCAGCTTTTGCATCTGTTGCCAAATTTTTGTTTTAATTTCTCCCTTTCCTCAGGACTCATATTGGAGAATTTTTCTTCTAGTTTATTTCTCCAATGCGAACCTCCTTTGTAATGGCAACCTCTATTGCAACCTCCTTTTTTAAATCCACCAAAGAGTATTTTTGATAAAATCAAAATCCCTAATGCTTGACAAAAATTAATTACAGGTCCATGAAAGAGCGTTGGTACAAGCCAATTCCACAAAAACATTACAACCGAACCCATTGCCACTATGGCAAGCATCACAAAGACGGTGATTTTTAAAGCTCTTACAATCCAAAATTTTCTCATAGTTTTATTTTTTAATACTTATTAATTTCTTCGTATACTGATTTCAATCTTTTGCGCAGAAACAGTACTGCATAACGTTTACGTGAGAGCAAGGTATTTATGGACACTCCTGTCATTTCTGAAATTTCCTGGAAACTTCTATCCTCGACTTCGTGCAACATAAAAACTGTTCTTTGTTCGTCCGGCAATTCATCCAATGCTTCGTTCAGTGCTTCTATGATAATATTTCGAATTAATTCGCTGTCGGCACTTTCTGAAAAATCTTCCAAAAGTTCTTCGAAATTCAAGCGTTCATCTTCATCTGAAAATCCAACTTGATTTTCAAGGGACAAGGTTTTTTTCTTTCGGTAACGATCGGTTATTTTATTCCTTGCCACCGTAAACATCCAGGAAGCTACTTTCTCTATTGGTTTCATTAAACGGTAAGTTTCTACTAACTCATAAAATACATCCTGCAGGATATCTTCCGCATCCTCTTCAGACGACACACGTTTTCTGATGAAGTCCAGAAGACGGCCGCGTTCCTTCTTCACGGTATCCCTGATCAGATCGTTTTGCTGTACCGACATGGTGCTATTTAATATGAGTGTAATGTCTTCCATCTATTTGGGTAGACGGAAGACATGTTTAAATATTTTAAGCAAGATGGTGTTTTTTGTGAAATTTATTAGGAATAACTTATAAAACATTGTGAAATAGGTATATATATCATCCTTTTAGGATCCATAAAAATAGGCGTTCAAATTTTTAAAGATTATTGGAATGAAACTACTCTATAAAGGCCTATAGGAGTAGTTAAGTGGTTTCACAAAATTTGGTTTCATTTAGTGTACCGCTAATAATTTTACTTTTATAATCGGATCTTGATAAACAATAGGTAAAGAAGATAACCAGTTTTTCTTGTCACAATCAGAATCAAAAAAATCACAATCGTATACCGCGATGTAATCTACTTTGAACCGATTAATTTCTTTCCACTGTTCCTGATGTGGTTTGTGCACCCAAACTTCACCATAATACTTGCCTCCTCCCAGAAAACAAGCCAACGACAAATAATCATATAGAGGAAGACTATTGCTGAAGGTCGCGATTTTTTTTTCTTTTAAAATACCAGACCTTGCCAATGCGTTGGCTTGGTGGATATAGTGGTCTTGCGTTGTATAGATAGACATCCCATAACGAAGTTCGTGTACCGGATTTTTTACCATAGAAATGAATAAAAGGGAAACCGGAATAATTTGAATGTATTTGTACTTGGACATCCATCGATTTTTTCGAAGGATGATTTCCATAAACCCAAAAATGCTCATGTATAACGCTGCCTGCCCGACAATAAGGTAGCGTTCGTGAATGAATATTAAAAAATAACCAAACCAATTCATCAAAAACACCGTGAATAGTAATAAGCATATTTTTAATTGTCTGTTGCGCTTCTGGAATAATCCTATAATTGGTAAAATCAAGATCCAAATCCACAAAAATGAAATATATTGAAAATAGTAAAGGGTAATTTTCCAATTATATTTCCATCGGAGAAACTGGTCTTTTAGTGTAATACCGGGGGCACCCAAATACGCAGGTAGTACTTTTATAAAAACTGGATCTTCCCATAAAAATAAAGATTTCGGAAAGGGAGGTTCTGCCAGGTAGAAAGGTTCTTGAGAAGGTATTGCTACGGAGTTGTTTAACGTAGAAGCAGATGATAAAGTATAATACCCGTAATGCATTTTTAAACAACTTGCCCAAATAAACAAGCCAGTAGCAACGACAATAAGCGTTAGTAAAAGTGGTTTTAAAAATAGTTTTTCTTTTAGGATTATTTTTATGTAAAAAAAATATACACCAACAATGCTCAAACACAACAGTAGCAGGAACGTTTTGCTAAAAAAGCAAAGTAATATGGACAGACCAAGAAAAACAGATTGACGAGTTTTAGACCGATAACGAATAAGTATTTTTAGAAAAATAAGAAATAAAAGGAGCGAAAGGAAATCAGGTGTTCCGATAAACAAAGCAAGTTGCACAAAAAGGGTAGCGAGTAATAAGCAAAGTAAAAATCTGTTCAGTATATTGTTTACCACTAACCGAATCCAGAAGTAGAGTTGATGATAAAGTGCAAAGGCTGCTACTATATTGACTATCCGGAAAGAAGTCATAGGGTCGCTTTTTAGTGAAGGAATAAGTGCTAAAAGCCAACAAATAAGAGGAGACCAATAAGAATTAAATGCCTGTATCCAATTGAACTCCTGGTAGTGCCTGGCGACTGAAAAATAAGCAATTAAATCTGGGTTGAGGGTATTGTGTACTCTTGAATATAAAAGGACAAACGCAGGAAACATTAAAATGCCCGGAATCCAATACCACCAGTTTGTATCCAGGAATATTTTTTTTGAAACCCTTCTGAGTTTTCCTAAATGGGAATGCTGTTTAAAATGCACGTAAGTGTTGGATTACTTTATGAATTGGTAAACCCATTACATTGAAATAGGATCCTTCAATTTTTTCTATCCCGATGTGACCTATGTACTCTTGTATTCCATAAGAACCCGCTTTGTCAAAAGGTTTATAGTTGTCGATATAATATTCTATATCCTTTGATGAAAGCGGTAGGAAATATACTTTGGTAAGATCGGAAAATGAAATCTGCTTGTGTAATGAAGTAAGACAAACTCCTGTTACTACTTCGTGCATTGTTCCTGAAATTTTTTGGAGCATTTGCATTGCTTCTCCTTTGTCTCTTGGTTTATTTAATATTTCATTTTTTATAATTACTACTGTGTCAGCGGTTATTAAAAGTTCATTTTCTTTTAATTCTTTAATAAAAGCGGTTGCTTTTTTATTGGCAAGGTATACGGGGACTTCTTGTTTTGGAAGGGAAGAGGGGAAGTCTTCGTTTGTGTCCTTGACTTTACTCTCAAAAGAAATACCTGCATCTTTAAGAATTTGCCTTCGTCTTGGAGATTGTGAGGCTAGTATAATTTGGTACATAGTCAACGAAAGATAGGAAGTTGAAGTAAAGAATCCGTGTTCTTATTTAGGAAAAGGTTTAGCGGTTTTGTTGGTCGTATTTAATTTATTCAACAGTGCTGCAGAAATCGGAATGTAAAAAGTCATTCTATAGGTAAGAATGTTGTCCAAGTGCTTCATGTCTCCCCATTGGGAAATATTGTCTAAGTAATCTGTTCTGGTATTTAGCCAACCACCTTGAAATCCCACCCCAATACCAGGTTTGAAGACATACAAGGCCCCAATACCTGTAGGAAGCATAACCGTAGTATTGGAATATGATTCATTAGGAGCTCTTGTGCTTATCTGATTAGCAAGATTATTATTATCTGCATCTTTAGGGTTAAAACGCATTAATCCGATTCCTTGATAGAAGTAAACAATCAAATTATGTTTTTTGTATAGATTTATATGCAAGTCATAGTTCAAAGCAATCATCTGTATTTTCGCGAAATTATTCGGAGTAGGTTGAGGGTTTGCTCCGTTGTCAAAAAAGTAATTTGGGTTTTGAGCAATGGCAGTTCCTATGAATAGGTTTAGATGACCATTAATTCTCTTTTTTTTATTAAATAACAAACCTACTTGTATGCCATTGGCCCATTGCGAATAGCTATGACTTAAATCGCCTTTATAAGAATTTGTACATACGCTGAGTTCGACAAATTTAGTAGGTAAAGTAGTCTGTGCAATAGAAGAAAGTGAATAGAGGAATAAAGGCAGAAGAATAAAAAGTTTCACTTTATACATCATTGCATGGTAGTTATATTCGCTCTATTTATTAAGGCGTTAATTTATAAATAAAAAACCTAAACGTTAATACCGTTTAGGTTTTAAATGTAACGTGTAAAAGAACTAAATATTTTTATAATTTAGAAAAATCATAAGTATCTAAATAGCCTGTATTGAACTTACCAGATCGGAATGCCGGATCATCCATCATTTTTATGTGAAAAGGAATGGTTGTTTTTACCCCTTCGATTACAAATTCCTG
>DATHPH010000348.1:0-4434 GCA_035484095.1 Cytophagaceae bacterium
TTACTATAATGGTGATAAGATTTTTTGTGCTCGTTGCTCCAGGGCCTCTTTGTAAAGACAATAAGCCTATATTAATTTTATCGATATAAAAAGCACTTCTGTTACGGTACTTACTAAAACGTATGTTAGGATTTTCTTTTCAGATGGATTGTATTTATCCCAAAGATTTTCGTTATAAATAATTGTTGCCAATATAAACGCCAGGGAAAAATTATATACCATGAGGTATTCCTGATGGTCACGAAGTACAAAGTGATAGACGAGAGGAAACATAAGTACGAGGGAAAGGAGTGTTCCAAACATTTCCCAATCTTTGTTTTGAATACTTTCCTGAACTGTTTTGTAGCCAAGAAAAAGCCCTAAACAAAATTGTGTAATTTCCCCGATCAAAATTAGCTTTTGACCTACAGGATAATTTGTTTTTTGTACATATAAGCCAATCGTTAGAACGATAAAACCAAGTAAAAAAGCAGTATATAAATTCCTGGTCAAATAACAATAATAGAGTAGGAGACAAAATTCCAAGGCTAATACCTCTAAAAACAGTGTACTACTTTTTAATTCTTTCTCCCCTGTAGAAACGTAATAAAGAGGAATGGAAACAAAAATAAGTACGATAAGAATTTTTTCTATATTTTGGAGGATTTGTTTGAAGCCTGAAATGTTATTGGTAGCCATGAAAGTTGTGATTGCTTATTTCCCTAGCAAGGATGCTAATTTTTGTTCAAGATCGTTTCCTCGAAGGTTTTTGGCAAGGATCAAACCGTTTTTGTCTAGCAGATATGTCATAGGAATAGACTCTATGTTATAAAGTGGAATGACAGAAGATTCCCATTTTTTGAGATCTGAAACGTGGTTCCATTCCATCCCGTCCGCTTCAATGGCACGAAGCCAGGATTTTTTATCCGAGTCGAGCGATACACTTAAAACATCAAAATCTTTATCCTTGTATTTCTGATATAGCCTTACCACATTTGGATTTTCAAAACGGCAAGGACCGCACCAGGAAGCCCAAAAGTCTAATAAAACATATTTGCCTCTCAACGAAGAAAGCGTTTTAGTATTTCCTTCCGGGTCAGGTAAACTTATATCCGGTGCCTGCTGACCGGTTTTTAATCCGATAAGGGTATTTTGATCCGTTACTTCGGTAACAGCTATTGCAGATGCTGTAGTAGTAACTTTCGTCTGTTTACTGTCTTTACAGGCTACTTCACAACCATTGCAGATCAATAACAGAAGACAACTGCATAATAATGGAAAATAGTTCATTGGAATGAGTTTAGTAACAACAAGATTCTCTATTTGACTTGCCAAACAATTTCTCTTTTATTGGTATCGATTTGGAGTAAAAAACGAAGGGGATTTGGAATTAATACGAGTCGTTTTATTTTACCTACGTACTTGTCGGTGTCCATGGGTATACCTTCCGTAGGGCGCACATCGTATATGTTTGTACCATCTGCCGACTGCCCTTTTAAAACATATTGAGTAGCTAAATAAGCGATGGGTAATAAAACATCATTTTCAGCTTCTAATTCGTCATGAATTTCTTCAAGAATATCGGAAAAATCATCACCGTAAATATCCATGAATTCATCTTCCATCTCATGCAACTCATCTTCAATTTTATCGTAACCTTTATCATCGTAGGTGAGTGCATTTAATTCTGCTTTTTTTTCGATTATTTGTATCAGAAATTTGTCAATTGCTTTAGAATCCATTGTATAAAATTTGTATTTGAAAACAGCCTAAAATTAGAGTAAAATTCAGAATAAAAAAATTAAATGACCTCAAACATAGTGGAATTTGTAAGCTATTAATCAAATAAATAGCTTACATAAAGAAATATAATCATTTGAATATTATACGAAATTTTATTTTAAAGAAAATTGTATTAACATTATACTAATAATACTATTTTTACATTTTAGGTCAAAAGGAATTATAAAAGTAATCCAATTTATGAACGCTACAATTCAACAATTTACAAGACTGGATGATTCGGCTAAAGAAAGAATCCAAAAATGGCTCAACGGTGCTTTTGATGATAGCACAAAAAATATTATTCGTAAATGGATAGAGGAGAACAAGGAAGATGAATTGGTAGAAGCTTTTTACAAAGAACTTGAATTTGGTACCGGTGGGTTGCGCGGCACCATGGGAGTTGGTTCTAACCAAATGAATAAATACACTATCGGAATGGCTACACAAGGTTTGAGTAACTATTTAAAACTAAATTTTCCTAACCAACAGATAAAAGTAGCGATTGCACATGACAGCAGAAATAATAGTCCCTATTTTGCACATGTAGTCGCCGATGTATTTTCTGCCAATGGTATTAAAGTTTATCTTTTTAAAGCGTTGCGGTCCACACCGGAGCTTTCCTTTACCATTCGACATTTTGGTTGTCAATCCGGTGTAGTACTGACTGCTTCGCACAATCCCAAAGAGTACAATGGCTATAAAGCCTATTGGAACGATGGGGCTCAGGTAATCGCCCCGCACGACAAAAACATTATCAAAGAAGTTCAAAAAATTTCCGATATAAATGAGGTGAAATTTACCAAAAACGAAAATTTGATTGAATTAATAGGAGAGGAGATTGACGAATTATATATACAAACAATTCACAAATTGTCTGTATCGAAAGAAGCGATTCAACGGCAAAAGAATCTTAAGATAGTATACTCTTCTCTGCATGGTACCGGAATTGTTTTAGTACCGGAATTGTTAAAACGTTTTGGATTTGAAAATATTACTTTGGTGCAGGAACAAGCGGAACCAAATGGTAATTTCCCAACGGTGGTATATCCCAATCCTGAAGAAAAAGAAGCCATGACATTGGCTCTTAACAAGGCAAAGGAAATAGATGCAGACCTTATAATGGCTACCGACCCGGATGCAGACAGGGTTGGAGTGGGAGTGAAAAATAACAAAGGTGTGTTTCAACTTTTAAATGGAAACCAAACGGGTAGTTTGCTCATCAATTATATGTTGAATGCCTGGAAAGAAAAGGGGAAAATTACCGGGAAGGAATTTATTGTAAAAACAATTGTTACGACCGATTTAATCGAAAAAATTGCAACTTCTTACGGTGTTAAATTTTACAATACACTTACAGGGTTTAAATATATAGCCGCAAAAATAAAACAATTGGAAGGTAAAGAGACTTTTATTGTAGGTGGAGAAGAAAGTTATGGTTACCTTATCGGAGACGATGTGCGTGATAAAGATGCGATTGCAGCTTGCGCCTTTATTGCTGAGATGGTGGCATATTACAAAGATAAAGGCGTAAGTCCATTTGAAACCTTGTTGGATATTTATGTAAAACATGGTTTTTACAAAGAGAAATTAATTTCTATTACCAAAAAAGGAAAATCAGGTGCTGAAGAAATTCAGCAAATGATGAAAGAGATGAGAGACAATGCACCAACCTCTTTGGCAGGGTCTAAGCTCTTATATGTAAAAGATTACGATGCCTCTGTTCAAACGGAAGTTGCTACAGGAAAACAAACTTCCATGGAATTTCCAAAAGAAAATGCCTTACAACTTTTAACAGAAGATGGCTCATTGATTTCTGCCCGTCCATCGGGAACCGAACCCAAAATAAAATTCTATGTGAGTGTGAACGAACCTTTGGCTTCAAGAGAAGAATATGAAAAAATAAGTATCAAACTGGACGAGAAAATAGATACTATTCTAAAAGAACTGAAACTTACCTAGGATAAGAAGAATAATTTGTATCGATAGAGAATTGCTAATTTGTAATGACGAAACAACAAAAGAAGAGAGCATTAGGGTTTATCGGGTTTGGTGGCTTTGGTCGCTTTATTATTCCTCATTTAAAACCTTATTTTGACATTACTGTTTATGATCGTACTGACCTTTCTGCTAAAGCAAAGAAATTGGGAGTAAAATGGGGAACCTTGGGAGAGGCGGCTTCTCAGGATATGGTGGCTTTGGCAGTACCCGTGCAGTTTCTAGAAGAATTGCTTATTGATATAAAAGATTTATTAAAACCCAAAGCACTTGTTTTTGACCTTTCTTCGGTGAAAATAAAACCCGTAGAATTGATGCAAAAATATTTACCCGAGTATGTAGATATTATAGGTACGCACCCGCTATTTGGTCCTCAAAGTGGAAAGGATGGAATAGAAGGACTTAATATTGTCGTATGTCCGGTGCGTACAAAAAAAAATCATAATCTGATTCGGTTTTTTTCTAAGGAATTAAAACTTAATGTTTTGGAAAGAACACCCATTGTGCATGATAAACAAATGGCCTATGTGCAGGCGCTTACACACTTTGTTGGCAGAGCGGTGAATGCCATGGATATTCCCGATGTAGAGCAAAAAACACCTGCCTATCAATATCTTTTATACATCAAACGAAATCTCGGACAAGATTCTCTGGATTTGTTTCTTACAATTGAAA
>DATHPH010000349.1:0-1619 GCA_035484095.1 Cytophagaceae bacterium
TTATAACAGGTTCTGTATTTAGATTATATTCTTATTCTATTCTGGTAGCCTTTAACATGTTATTTGCTCTGGTTCCCCAATGATATCCAAGTTCAAAAGGCAATGGTTTAATCGTTGAATCTTTTTCGTAGGCTGCTTTCAAATCTGGTTCTTTTATATGTGGGAAATCGGCAACAGGTTTCGCATACTTACCATACAGTTGTATTTTCCATTTTTTCTTATCAAAAAAATGATAAGCTATACCTGAATCATCTTGAACAATACAATCACTTTTGTCAAATATTGTATTGCGAACCGTCGAAAACTCTCCATAATGCAAAAGATAAGAAGCTGATTTTAAGTAGGTATGTACGGTACCTATATTTTGTAAATAAGTAGTAAGACCTTTGTTTGTTTTAAGATCAGAATCAACCAAGTCACATTTAAAATAGAAAACGGAACGTATTTCATTGGAACCTTTAGGGGTAAAATCAATACGTACACCTCGGTTGCCATTAAATTTGTCTGTTCTGTCTACAATCGCACCTGTACTGTCAATCCCTATTTTTTTGATGCTGAGAATTGTATTTCCTGTTCTTTTAAGAAATAAACACATCAGAGGAAGTGTGCCATTGACATTGCTTTTTTGTAAATCACGAAGCATATTTCTTGTGATAAAATAGCTTTTCTTTAATAAGTCATTCAACGAAAGTTTTATGGAGAAATAATATTGTTGTTTTTGCTTCTCCGTCATTTTCGTAAAATCGGGTAATTCACCGATGGGCTCTAAGGCAAGTAAAGTATAGGTTTTGGCTTTAGGGAATAAAATGAAAGCATTTAAAATATCGGGTCCTGAAAATGGGTAAAATACATTGGTTGCGGACGTGTTAATATCGGCTAACTCAGCAGTTCTCCATTCGCGCATCTTATTAAATCTTTTTTCTTCAATCAGTGCCCAACTTGAATCAAAAGAAGTAGAAAACGATTTCCAGCTTTTAGTAGTATCCAAAAAGTAAAGTGGACTGCCTTGTTTTTGTGCTATTCCCGAAAGAGCTCTGGCAGTTTGATCAAAACTGTCATCGGATGAAAAAACTTCTTTTGTCTCCTTAACACCAGTGGTATCTCCTGAGTTGGAAGAAGAGGTTGCGTTATCGGTTGTTACAACAGAGGAATCTGAATTAGTTTGATTTTTTTCTGAGCTTTTTTTTTCATTACAAGAAAATAAAATAGCGGAAAATAAAATAGCGGAAAGGAATAGTTTTGTTGTGTTCACTTTATTTTTTGTTTTTATTTATTAATACATAAACGAATAGGCCACTCAATATAGTAAGAAATCCTGCAATAGAAGGCCAGGGGTTTTTAATAAAAATATACACCATCATGAAAACCTCTATTACTATGAATAATATAGGAGTAAGAGGATATCCAACTGTCCTGTATTGAGAAGGATGAGAAGGGTTTTTAAATCGGTTGATAAATACTCCTCCAACCGTTAATGTAGTAAATAAACTAAGGGTAAAACCAATATACGTCATTACCTGTTGAAATCCTGAGGTATGAACCAATATCAAAGCTATTACAAATTGCAATAAAATTGCGTAAACAGGACTTCCTTTTTTGTTGAGATGCGCTAATTTTTT
>DATHPH010000350.1:0-2974 GCA_035484095.1 Cytophagaceae bacterium
AATACACCCCACAAAAGATTAGGAACATGTGATTCGGCAAACCCCTGGCGTGCATGCCGAAGTGTTTTTAATTCGTCTAGTCCATCGTCAATCCCTTTAAGCGCATCTTCATCGTTGTGTGCTACCAATGTCTTTTTTAAAGTAATTAGCTCGTGAAATTTTTCTTCTGTAACTTTTATTTTATGAAACTCGTCCATTTGTTCCCATTCATCGTTGATGACCGAACTCAGGTAAGCTTTTACTTTTTGTCGTAGGATTACTTTATTTTCAGGAGAAAGCTCTGAAGCATCTTCGTATAAATAGGTAAGTTTGTGTGCTTCGTTTTCAGCACTGTGAATAGCATTGTCGTAATCTTCCCAGGCCGCTACCACTACAAAAGCAAGAATAAGCGTAAATAATACCCCGACAAAATTGAAGTAAATTCCTACTACCTCGTCCGAAAGGGTTTCCTTGAGTCTGGAAAAAAATAGCTCAAAAAAGTAGAGCAGAATACAAACGAAAGCGACCGAAGCCAGCGAAAATAAAAGAGCATTCATGTGTATAAAGTTAAATTAGTTTAAAGTATATATGTTTATTACTAATATAGTAAAAAGCGAAATGATATGAAACGAGGCATGAGTATATTTTTATACGCTATACCCAATCCGATTAGTTGGTTTCCTTTGATATGCTTTCGGCCATCATCGCCAATTCATTTAAGGTTTTCCAATTTCGTGTGGTGGCGGTAACTTTTAATTTGCTCTCAAAAAAACCATTGTGAAGCTTGGTATTACCATAACCATTCGGACAAAACAAATACACATTTCTCCCGGAAAATATACATTCGTCGGCAGCATAAGATCCTTCTTTTATTTTATCTACCAATCCTTTGTCCGGTTCTTTCGATAGGAAAGTAACATGAAGTTTTGTTTCATCTTCCATTCGTACATTGACAAATGGGTTGTGCTGCAAAACGGAGGTTAATTCAACAGCTTCTTTTACCAGGACCGGAACTTTAAATGAAAAACTCGTGAAGATTGCCTGTTCTATTTTCTTTTCTAAACTGTCGCAGGATATTTTCTTGTACTGAAATACAATGTTACCACTTTGAATGTACGTTTTAGCATTCCTGAAACCTAGTTCTTTGCATAAGCTTCTCAGGGCATCCATTTTTATCAGATTGTGTCCACTTACATTTATGCCTCTTAAAATAGCAATATAGACCTCCATTTAATTTCCCCGTTTTAAGATTGCGCTGTTTTTTTAATTGCTTTCTGCTATCTTTTTTATTTCTACCAAAATTGGATTCCAACCTTCGCCACCGTTATATGTTTCCTGATACCTCCGGGCTCCGTCTGCTACTTTTGAATAATCGCCTTGTGTAACAGTTAAACGAGTATGCTCATTCTCTTTTTCCAATTTGTAGGTAACCGTAAGGTAATTTTCCGGAACATCGGGCATGGTAGAATTTGGATCAAAGGTTGTGTAAGCTAAAAAAGTTTCCGGTTGGATCTCTGTGATATATCCCTTTACGAAAACCATTTCATTGCCCTCGTATGAACCTCTCCATAATAAAGGACTTCCCTTCTTCCAGTCGGAAACCGTTTCGCAGCCAAACATGTATTTTTTGGTTTGAGCAGGATTGGTAAGAATATCCCATACTTTCGAGATTGAAGCATTAAGTAATATGTTGTTTTTTACCAATAATGGATTTTCCATTTTTATATATAGTTAAATTTATTGACCTATTTTATTCCCATTTTTTTGGCAATTTCTTTCGGAACGGCATCTTTATGTACCATGATACAAGTGGTTTTTAGGAGTACATAATTTTCAGAAGCATATAAATATCCTTTGCAATCATTCCGTTCTTCTCCCCAGGAATTTTTTACCAAATAATATTTTGTTCCATTTTGGTCGTTGGCAATCCCAATGATATGCATCCCGTGGTCGTCTTCCGTACTATAATTGTCAAAAGAAAGTTGACGAAGTTCCTGTGTAATCGTTCGTTCTTTCATCGGTTTTGTAAACATCGAGTCTTTCTCCGCCTGCGTCATTTCATCGTAGTCTTTTTCAGGTACATAAGCAACGCCGTTGGTAAAGGAGAAATATTTTTCACTGATATCGCTGGCCCAAGCCACTCCATAATTTGTTTGAATCGCATAGTCGATAATTTTTCTTAGATCTTCCAAGGGTACATTGTACACTTCGTCCCAAGACCAATTGTCGGGAATTTCCAAACCAAACTTTGTATAAAATGGATGATGCGTAAATGAAGTAATTTCAATGTAGTTGTCTGCATCAATACTTAAAGAAGCGGCAAAGGATTTCGGGGTATATTTTTTCCCCTTGTACTCAAATTCGGTTGGTATTTTGCCCAAATATACATCAAGTGTTGCCTCGTAAGCCAATTTCCATTTATTGGTAAGATGGCCGTTGGGATTTTTTACAACGGCATTTACGGTAGCCGAGAGGACACCATCCAATTCGTTGTGTACATTTTTCCCGTTGTACTCGGGATTGCCCATATATACTTCGTTAGGAACAAGGCCTATTTCGCGGATAACATTCGTCACGTCGTGGAATACTCCTCCCGCACTAAAATTACTATGCCCATGCATCCGTACGTATTTGTCTGCTTTTTTAGAATAAATGTTGCGGACAATAAACATTTCGGATAGATCCTGCTCTCCTTTTCCTAACCGGAAAATTTCGGATTCAAAAAAAGACATTCCCGAATAACTCCAGCAAGTACCGGATTTATACTGGTTTTTCACCGAGGTAGCATTTATCTGTTTTACCAGCTTAAATTGATAACCTCCGTTCTTTTTATTTAAACGAATACTATCCTGCGCATTGGAAAAAAATGTCGTAAAAAGAAAAACATGAATTAAGCAAAGACTTCTGATATTCATAATTCGATTATTTTAAACGTGATTAAAATAAAAATAGGAACAATTACGCAGTTTTCTATTTTTTATTGCTTATTATTTAA
>DATHPH010000351.1:0-12394 GCA_035484095.1 Cytophagaceae bacterium
AAATATCCATCCTTTTTAACTAAATGCAAATTAGAAATCCTATCTTTTATCCAATTATAGCATGAATGCTTAGGTAGAGTCATCAACTATTTATTAGTAGAAAATATTACAGTATTAAATGGACATTACATTTTATTATCTAAGCAGAAATAATCTATGTGCTCTACACTTACTAACTTGCCACCGTCCTAGGACCGCGGCAAGTTAGTAAAAGGAGTTTGTAATAGATGAATTTATGGATAAAAAAAAGACAATTCTAAAGTTCTATCGTTCTATTTTGGAGTCTTTTTTTAAAAATTACATAAAAATACAATGAATCTTTTGTATGTTTTATCTATCTGATTGCGAAGGTTTTATTTTGTTGCTACTTTAGATCCGTACCAAACAAATATAATTTTATGAGCGTTTATAAAATAGTTTTAAGGTATTTACATTTGGAAAATGTAAATCATGAGGGTGCTACCAAACCTCATGATTTCTTTCGCACGCAAGCATTTCCGATTATAGAATTACTTGTATTTGTAGCAGTGGTAGTAGCTGCCATTATTTTCTTAGTTTGAAATTTTAAAATCCTTTGGAATCCTATTAGAGGAAAGAAACAGACGGTAGAGTAAAAAAAATTATTCTTCTACTTCCGCAACATTGCCAATCGAATGTTTTTCTTCTTCCTCTTCGAAAAGGTATGTCCTCAGTTTCTGCTTCAATTCCGTGCGAGAAAGATTGTGAAATAAAATTCCATTAATAGCGATCGAAGTTTGTCCGGTTTCTTCAGAGACAATCAATACTATGCTGTCTGTTACTTCTGTCATTCCTATTGCGGCACGATGCCGGAGACCATAATTGGCAGGAATTTCATCATTTTCTGAAACAGGAAGAATACAGCGCGCCGCCTTTATTCTATTGTTCTCAATAATAACCGCACCATCATGGAGAGGACTGTTTTTTTGAAAAATAGAAATTAATAACCTCTTTGAAATCTGAGCATCCAAAATATCTCCTGATTCAGCATAAAACTTTAATTCTGAACTTTTCGCAAATACTATTAAAGCGCCCATATTCATACTTCCCAATGTTTTTACGGCATCTACAATTGGTGCTACTTCCAATACTTCTTCTTTCTCTGTTTTTCTTCGACTTAATAAATTTTTAAAAAATTTATCATCCACAGAGGTAGATTTTCCAATCATCATTAAAAATTTTCTTATTTCTTGTTGGAACAAAATGATAACAGCAATTACCCCTACTCCTATGAATTGACCTAAGATGGCAGTCAATAATTCCATCTGCAAACTTTTTACAACAAGATAGGCCAGGTATACCAAGAGAAATCCTATAAAGATGCGAACCGCAAGTGTACCCCGAATTAGTTTGTACAGTTGAAATAATAGTAAACTAACTAAGGAAATATCAACAATATCCTTCCACCCAATTTCAAGAAATCCTATTTTAAAATTTAACAGTATCAATTATAAGTAGTTTTAAATAAAGTAATCGTTTCAATTGCTTCGTTGACATCGTGTACTCTAAGGATATTTACGCGATTCATAAGTGCTATGGCATTCAACGTGGTTGTTCCGTTCAACGCATTTTCTGAGGTCGTATTCAATTTTTTATAAATCATCGACTTGCGCGACATCCCCGCCAACACAGGTAAATTAAGTAACCTAAAATAATTAAGGTGTTTTAACAGATTATAATTCTGCTCAATGGTTTTGGCAAATCCAAAACCAGGATCTACGATAATATCTTTTACCTGATAGGCCCTCAACTCCTCTATTTTTTTTTGAAAAAAATCAATAACCTCCATCAAAATATTGTCATAATCTGTCTGATCCCTCATATTTTGTGGATTCCCGCGCATGTGCATCAATACATAAGGGACTTTTAATTTCCCTATTGTTTCAAACATCTTTTCATCCAAAGAGCCGGCAGAAATATCGTTGACCATAACAGCACCTTCGTCTATGGCCGCTTCTGCCACGGAAGAACGAAAGGTATCCACGGAAACATAAGCATCCGGATACTCTTTCATAATATTTTTAATAGCCGGTATTACTCGTTTCATTTCTTCTGCTTCTGAAACATCCAGTGCGCCTGGACGAGAAGAATATCCCCCCACATCAATAATAAATGCCCCGTCTGTCAGCATGTGACCCACTTTTTCCAACATTCGCATTCCATCATTGTGTAATCCTCCATCGTAAAAAGAGTCGGGTGTAACATTCAGTATTCCCATCACTATAGGATAGGATAAATCAATAACATTGCCTCTCAGGTTCAATGTTTTTTTTGAATAAAAAACTGTATCTTTCGATTCCAATGACATAATACATTTATTCATAATATACTAAAAGAAATTGGCAAATCAAACAACAGTCGAATATAACCATGTAATCAATATTTGCCGTACTCTTTTTTTAAACAAAACAAGAGATTATGGTACTGCATGGAGGATATTAAGATTACCTTCCATAACGGATCAAATATACATTAAAGCCCAACGAATACGCTCCATACAGGAAAAAGGAAAGCAAAAAGTAGAGGAAGATATTTCTTTCGAATTTATAGGCATTGTGAATTATTGTATCATCGCCATGATGCAACAGGAAATGGAGGGTTCTGACAACATGGAGCTACCAATTGAAAGAGTAGAAATTCTTTACGATCAATTTGTAAAAGAAACTTTTGATCTTTTAATGAATAAGAACCATGATTACGGTGAAGCATGGAGGGAAATGAGAATTACCTCTATTACGGATATTATTCTGATGAAAATTTTTCGTACGAAACAAATAGAAGACAATCAGGGTAAGACCATCGTTTCCGAAGGTGTAAAAGCCAATTACCAAGACATGTTGAATTATGCAATTTTTTGTCTTATCAAAATGGGTTTTGGAAATGAAAATGCAAATTAGTTGCACTTTAGCAAGAAAAATCTTTTCTTTAGGTAGGTTTATTTTATTATGATAAAGTATATTTTAAAAAGACTATTGTACGGATTGTTGGTTTTGGTGGGTGCTACCGTGATAGTATTTTTCATTTTCAACGTACTGCCTGGTGATCCAGTGGCCATGATGGCTGGACAAAGGACAGACGTAACTACTAGAGAAGCGATTGCAAAGGATTTAGGGCTGTTCGAGCCGCTGCACAAACAACTCTATTTGTATATAAGAGATTTATCCCCGGTTTCCGTCCATACTGACACAGAAAAGGAACAGATCAAATACGGATACACAAAACTTTTTCCTCTAAACGAGAACAATGTATTTGTTTTAAAGACTCCTTATTTGCGACGCTCTTTTCAAAGTAATAAAAAAGTAAGCGAAATAATTTGGGAAAATCTGGAAGGAACCTTTTGGCTGGCCATTGCGGCAATGGCATTTGCCACTTTTTTTGGTGTTTTGTTTGGTGTAATCGCATCCCTTAAACAAAACAGTTGGCTGGATCATACTATGGTCTCCTTGTCTGTAATTGGCATTTCTGCTCCTGCTTTTGTTCTTGGAGCAATTGTCGCCATGGTTTTCGGATATTATCTTTCGGATTTTACAGGATTAAATCCAACCGGCCAGCTATGGGATTATGGACTTGACGGCAGAAGACTTGTACTGAAAAATATTATACTACCCGCCTTCACCCTTGGGTTAAGACCTCTGGCCATTATTGTCCAGCTGACGAGAAGCTCTATGTTGGATGTGCTTTCTCAGGATTATATCCGTACTGCGAAAGCAAAGGGGTTACAATACTATAGAATCATTTTAAAACATGCTCTAAAGAATGCTCTGAATCCTGTAATTACAGCTGTGTCAGGCTGGTTGGCTTCTTTAATGGCAGGGGCTTTTTTTGTAGAAGTTATATTTGACTGGAAAGGTCTTGGATTGGTTACTATAGATGCGGTATATAGTCTGGACTTCCCAATTGTTATGGGTGTGACTATATTTGTAGCTTTTGCATTTATTATCATCAATGTTTTTGTCGATCTCCTCTACGCCCTTGTTGACCCACGAGTAAAAATAAGTTAGTACCTTTTTTTAAAACTAATTAATAAAACTTATACGAGTTTTACAGGTGGCATTTATAATTTTGAGTTATTGCGTGTCTGACAAAGCAGAAATTTTAGAACTAAAAACCCAAATATACCCCCTTGCTAAGGGTACAGGTTTTTGTTATCAAAAAAAACCGATGGCCAAGTTTTAACCTTTAGCCATCGGAAAATAAATTACATTATTATTCTTTTTATTAAGTTGGTAAAAAAACATCACGACTACTATTTTACAACACTCGCAAAGCGTTGATATATGTTGGTAGCACTGTTTTCATTCTTAGGTGCATAACGACCTGTTATAATCGGGAAATAGATGACTCTTCTTCTGCTCACCTCTCCCATCAATGTAGACAAGGCAGCCCGATGCCACAAACGACCATCGTGAATAGTTAAATCACCTGCCGTAGGTATTACAGCTACTTCCTCAGGATCTGGTTTTGTATCAAGAAAATACTTCTTTCTAAACAATAGATCGAAAACTCCTTGTTTATGAGAACCTGGTAAAATTCTTAAACCGCCATGTTCTTCTCGTAGCGAGCTTAAATGAAGCCCTACATTTAACATTGGTTTTACTTTTGTTCCATAAAATAAATCACGAAGTCCATCCGTGTGCCAACCCATTTGAGTAAATTTACTATACTCAGAATTAATATAATGATTGAATACCACTCCATCTTTCTCATTTTCACCTATTCGTGCATCCTTCCCTACGATTGGTAATAAGGCACTTAATCTAGGATCATTTACAAGTTCTGAAATAACTGGACTGTGTTGAGATAAAAAAGCAAATCTCTGCACAATTGGCGAACCATCTAAATCTTTACCATATTTTATAGGGACTCCGTTTACTTTTTGAACTTTATTTGCAATCCATTTTTTTTCAACCTCTTTTGATGAATTAATCACTAATTCTACCGTTTCTGGTTTAATAAAATTTTCAAAATGAATAAAGCCGTTTTTATTAAAAAATAAAATCTGTTCATCTGTAAGCTTTTCTTCCAGCTTGAATTTGGCATAAGTATTTTTCATTGGGGTTACTTTTAATTTTACTGAATTCAAATACATTTATTATATTCTAGACAAGTTAATAACCTTATTACTTTCATAATATGATTAATATCATTATACAAGTTTTAATGAAGCGAAAAAGAAGATAGGTCAACAACAATAATAATATCTATCAAGCATGATGGAGGTAAAAAATATTTTCTGTTTTATATTAAAATCAATCATTGTATTCTATATTAAATCTATATACAAAGTTATAATAATATTTCATAATTACAAGCTAAATAGAACCCAGAAACAAAATTTTTCAACGTGGTAGGTTATAATATATAATATCAATACCTCTATTACTTAAGGCAATCTCCATTTTTTAAAAAAGAACTAAATAATTTGGATAAATAAGCGAATTTAATAATTTTGTCTATAGATATTATATAGATAGTATACAATTAAACATTTTACCATTATGAATTCAGAAAACTTAAAATTTGAAACATTACAGCTTCACGCAGGACAAGAAATTGATCCAACAACGCAATCGCGTGCTGTACCAATTTATCAAACCTCTTCCTATGCTTTTAAAAACTCTGAGCACGGTGCTAATCTTTTTGCATTAAAAGAATTTGGCAACATTTATACCCGTATCATGAATCCGACGACGGATGTATTTGAAAAAAGAATAGCTGCTTTGGAGGGTGGGGTCGCTGCTTTGGCAGTGGCGTCTGGTCAAGCAGCCCAATTTATCGCCCTTAACAATATCCTTCAAGCAGGGGATAATTTTATTACTACCTCTTACTTATATGGTGGTACGTACAACCAATTCAAAGTATCATTTAAAAGACTTGGCATCAATGTAAAATTTGCAAAAGGGGATAAAGTAGCTGAATTTGAAAAACTTATCGATAATAAAACCAAAGCTATTTATTTGGAAACAATAGGCAATCCAGGTTTCAATATTCCAGACTTTCAATCCATCGCTTCTTTAGCAAAAAAATACGATCTACCCCTAATCGTTGACAATACTTTCGGTGCTGCCGGCTACCTATTCAAACCATTTGAACATGGTGCAAATATCGTAGTAGAGTCTGCAACTAAATGGATAGGAGGTCATGGTACCAGTATAGGTGGTGTCATTGTAGACGGTGGTAACTACAATTGGGGCAATGGTAAATTCCCACAATTTACAGAACCTTCCGAAGGGTATCATGAACTAAATTTTTGGGAGATATTTGGCGATAAAGGACCTTTTGGCAACATCGCCTTTATAATAAGAGCTCGAGTTGAAGGACTTCGAGATTTTGGTCCTGCAATAAGTCCATTTAATTCTTTTCTTCTATTGCAAGGACTTGAGACGCTTTCTTTACGTGTACAAAGACATGTTGACAATGCACTTAAACTTGCAGAATGGCTAGCCAACAAGGAAGAAGTAGAAAGCGTGAATTATCCTGGATTAATCACAAGTCCATACCACGCTTTGGCAAAGAAATATTTAACCAATGGCTTTGGTGGAGTTTTATCATTTACCATAAAAGGCGGGAAAAGAAAAGCAGATGATTTTATAAACAGTTTAAATTTAGTCAGTCATTTGGCAAATGTAGGGGATGCTAAAACCCTCATCATACATCCTGCCTCCACTACCCATCAACAACTTTCTGCTGAAGAACAAGAAACGACAGGAGTACAAGTTGGTCTGCTAAGAGTTTCCGTTGGTATCGAACACATTGATGATATCAAAAATGATTTTGACCAAGCTTTTGAAAAAATAAAAAATGTAATAAAAAAACCAGTATACTTTGACTAATCAAAATAATGAATGCACAATTTTCTTTTGAGCTATTTTAATAGTATCCAAAAATAGCTCAAAAGAAAATTATTGTAATTATAATTTTAGTTTATATTCTATAAACATTACTTCATTATTTATTCATAATATAGACATTACTGAATAACTATGACAACTTTTACTCTACATTTCATCCGTTCTGATTCTGATCGACTTCATACGTAATTCAAAAAAATTATCTGAACTGCTTGTTGCCTAAGTTCGAACGAAACAAACTTTCCTATTTGCAAAATGAAAGTATACCACTGCGAAATCTCATTGTATCCTAATTACAAACAAAATACAGAAAAAAAGCCCTGCATAACAATATCCTTTGTCGTTATCCAAAAACAAACCAATATAAAAAAAGTATCAAAACTAAAACGACGGTAGCAACCATATTTAGTTTCTTATATTTCCCACTTTCCCTTTTGTAATCTTCGTCTTTTACTATTTCGTTGGCATACTTTAGTGTAAAGCCTTTCACTTTCTTCTCCTCAGGAGGATTCGTTTGAAGGCTAATAACAATTATTAATAATACGCTGAACAAAAAAAGAAAAATAGCAAAATGAAGAAAATTTATTTCTCCAAGAAAAGAAACTATTCCACCTCGAACATTAAAACTTCTGTATAAAATATCGGATACAAATTTAATCATCCCCAAAATAAAACCTATGATTAATACACTGAAAGCTGCTGTTCCATTCGCTCTTGCCCAAAAAATACCTACCAAAAATACTACGCAAATGGGCGGGGCTATATACGATTGCACACTTTGTATGTAAAAATAAATATCGTTAGAAAGTGCGTAAATAAAGGGTACCCAAATTATCCCAAACACTACCACCACAAATGTGGCAATCCGACCAATATTTACAAGAACAAAATCATTGGCCTTCGGATATAATTTATTATAAATATCCATCGTAAATAAAGTAGAGGTGGCATTAAATGAGGAAGATAAGGAAGTCATCAATGCCGCAAGCAAACTAATAATCACGATAGCTCGTATCCCGGAAGGCAGAAGGTTTGTAACCAGAGTTATGTATGCGCTACTGGCAGGAATTTCAGGGTACAATGCTTTGGCAATAATGCCTGGTACCACTAATAGTAGAATTGGTAATAAACGCAGATAACCGGCAAATAAAGTTCCTGAGCGCGCATGGTCGATATTTCTAGCACTCAATGTAATCTGAACAATATACTGGTCAGTAGTCCAATACCAAATACCTAAAATTAAAGCACCGAAAACCATTCCTGTCCAGGGGAAATCGGGATGATCCATCGGCTTGAATATTTTAAAATAATCTACAGGTACTTTTGTTTTTAATGCTTCCCAGCCACCGACTTCCTCCAAACCATAATAAACCAGTATTGCCGACCCTAAAATGATAAAAAAAGCTTGTACGACCTGTACCATAATAATGCCTCTGGAACCCCCTAATAAGGTATACAACCCTGCCGTCAAAACAAGTACCAATGCAGAAGTATAAATATCCCAACCCATCACGTGTTTAAGTACAATTCCCCCTGCCAACAAGGTAGCCGACACTTTGGTAAGTATGAAGGCCGTAATGGAAATGGTAGAAAGATACCAACGACACTGTTCATTATATCTTTTTTCTAAAAATTGTGGCATCGTAAAAACACCGGTTTTCAAATAAAATGGTGTAAATAACCAACCAAGCAGCATTAACACGACACAAGCCGAAAGAACAAAATTACTTACTGCTAGCCCTGAAGAGAATCCTTCATTGGCAAGCCCTAAAAAATGTTCCCCTGACAAATCTGTTGCGAATAATGCAGCACCTATTACAAACCATGGGATGCTTCTATCGGCCAAAAAATACTGTGTGATATTTGTTGTTTTACGTGAATAGTAGATAACTATACCAAAAACAAAAACAAGGTACACTACTACAATTATAACATCTAGGGTATTAAAAATCATCCAGTCGAATATACAGAAAATTTTTTAGGCTTTCGTATTTTATTGTTTCGTAATCATGTTAAAGATTATTACCAATCCTTAAGTTTTAGCAATTTTATTATCTTATTTTGTATAAATATATAAAAATTAAATCAGGATAATTGCTTACACAAATTTTAAGTTTGGTTATTAGATTCACCAATATCCTCTATTGTATTCACCCTTTTAAAAATTAAACTTTTTGCATCCCAAAACAATATTATATAAAATATATCCTAATTATCTGTAAAGCTTTTCATCCAATTGTATTTGACCTCAAGAAGCTTTCAATATTAAAACTCTACCGGAATATGCTTGTGCCCATTCACTAAAATATTTTATTTTTGAGTGGTTCAAAAAACAGAAAAGTCTACAAACCACTTCTCTTTGCAGGTCTTGCATTTTTTATAACTCTTTAGACGGTGCGATGGGTGGGTTCCAAGTCTGCTTGAGCCTCCTTTTTTCTTAACAACCTACTTCTAATTCACCTATTTTCAACCAATTGAAAAAACAGAATTCTTTTCTGACAATGGCAATAGTATTTTCCATTAGAAATTCCAACATACATATTATAACAGCCAAAAAGCATCTTGAGAATTCAACCTTATTTTTATATATAACCTTCATAAACAAAGCAATACATAAAATTCACTAAATAGTTCGCTCACACTCAACAAACCGATTCATGAACAAAAAACTTATAAAACCACCAACCCCTTCATTTTTAACAAATCGTTAAGAGTCGTATTATCTAAGATATCACACGTAGAATCCCTAACTTTTTTCATAAGCTTTCTAATTTCGCAAGTAGTTTCGTCAATACATTCTTCACATTTTTGATAGCCCAATTTGCTTACGCATGGAATCGGAGCTAAAGGACCATCAATAATCCGAATTATATTACCAATGTATATTTCATCTGCTCCTTTGCTCAGGTAGTAACCACCTTCTTTACCCCGCTTGCTATGAAGAATAAAATGCTTTTTCATTTCAAGCAATATTTGCTCTAGAAATTTCTTTGGAATTCTCTCTTGTTCAGAAATCTCAGAAATTAACACAAGTTCGTTCTCCCGCTTTTTAGCAAGGTATACGAGTGCCTTTAAGGCATATTTGGCTTTTTTTGACAACATAATCTGTTACGAAAATAAGAATTAATTTGATAATGTATATATAATCAGTCAGGTAGAATTGTTTTTGTTTATTGCCAAAATAAGACTAGTTTTGTCCTGCAAATAAGTAACACAAACTTTATTTGCAATGTCCTTAGACTCTTCAAAATTTTTGTACGAAGCACTTACATACGATGATGTATTGCTTCTACCCGCATTTTCTCAAGTTCTTCCACGCGACACCGACACAAGTTCAAATTTATCGAGAAACATTCGGTTAAACATTCCATTAGTGTCTGCAGCCATGGATACCGTGACGGAATATAGGATGGCTATTGCCATGGCACATGAAGGTGGTTTAGGGTTCATTCATAAAAATATGAGCATTGAAGAACAGGCAAAACAGGTAAAAAGAGTAAAACGTTCAGAAAGCGGTATGATTCTGGATCCGGTAACTTTACCGGAAGAAGCAACATTGAACGATGCTTTAAATATGATGGCCGATAACAAAATCGGTGGTATTCCAATTATTAATAAATCGGGTATTTTAGTTGGAATCATTACCAACCGAGATCTTCGATTCCAAAAAGACAAAAGCAAAAAAGTAATAGAGATTATGACAAAAGAGAATCTTATTACTGCAAACGAAGGGATTGATTTAGGAAAAGCCGAGGAAATTCTTCAGGAATATAAAATTGAAAAATTACCGATTATTGATAAAAACAGAAAGTTAAAAGGTCTTATTACCTATCGCGATATTATCAAGAAAAAAGACCGACCAATGGCCTGCAAGGATGAGTTTGGACGTCTTCGGGTTGGAGCAGCGGTAGGAGTAACCGCTGATTTAATTGATAGAGTTGAAGCACTTGTCGTAGCCGGAGTAGACATTATCAGCGTTGATACGGCACATGGCCATAGTAAAGGTGTTATAGAAGCAGTAAAAGATATCAAACAAAAATTCAAGGACATTGACATTATTGCCGGCAATGTTGCCACTGGAGAAGGTGCCTTGGCGCTTGCCGAAGCGGGTGCCGATGCAGTAAAGGTAGGAATAGGGCCTGGCAGTATTTGTACCACTCGTATTATAGCAGGTGTTGGAGTACCTCAATTATCTGCCGTATATGTAGCTTCTAAAGCATTGAAAAAAATGGGAGTACCAGTGGTGGCAGACGGAGGTATTCGGTTTTCCGGGGATATTGCCAAAGCCGTGGCTGCTGGTGCAAATACAATCATGGTAGGATCTCTGTTGGCCGGAACAGAAGAAGCCCCTGGTGAAATGATCATTTTTGAGGGAAGAAAATTCAAATCCTACAGAGGAATGGGGTCGTTGGAAGCAATGGAAGATGGCTCAAAGGACCGATACTTTCAGGATGCAGAAGACGATCTTAAAAAACTTGTACCGGAAGGCATTGTAGGACGTGTCCCTTATAAAGGCTTGGTCAACGAAGTAATTTACCAATTGATCGGAGGATTAAAAGCAGGAATGGGATATTGTGGTTCAGAAAATATTGAAACCATGAAGGAGGCCAAATTTGTAAAAATTACAGCAGCTGGCGTAAAAGAGTCACACCCCCATGATGTGCAAATAACGAGCGAGGCGCCTAATTACAGTCGCTAAGAAAATTATTTTGTTTATAAATATTGATTCTTTAAATTCATAATTCAAGAGTGTTTTAATCAGACACTCTTGAATTGCTCAAAAAATATAATTGATGTTTATAAGGTCATATAAAAAAACATATTTCGCATTAGCACTCATATTCTGGCTTTTGCTTACCTTTTGCAACCTTTCTTTTTACTTTTCTGAAAACCCGATTATCAACCCTGCATTGGCAGATTTTCTTTCTAATTATCTACTTTGCCTATTCATATTATTTACCTTCCTGTTTTTTAAAATTGAAATTGGCAAACAAAAATCTGCCAATCTGGATGACTATTTATGGAAAGTATTTATCACAGGGATCAGTACCATTCTTTTATCTTTATTTATCCGATTTTTTGTTTCGACCAGACTATTCGAAAATCTAATTTTGTACTCTATTTTCTTCCACCTAAATCTTGGGCTTATTACTATATTTCTAGCCAGCACATTCTACGTATGGAAGAAATTAATCGTATACCACAAAGACAACCATACCAATGTTACCTGGCATATTTTTGAATATATTATTTTGCTCTCCATCCTTTCAAGTTTTTTCATATTCGATGTACGTCTCATAAATTTTTATATCTATATAAGCCCTTTAATTGGTCTTTCTATTTACTTGTCCTTCAATTTAAAATGGATTGCCTTACTCAACTATAAAAAGAAAATCCGAAGCATCGTATTGATGGCATTCATTCTGTTGATTACAATTATATACTCGCAACAAATCTATGAACATCAACTTACCAATGAGCTGAGTATAGATTTATGGGATAATATTTTTATTCTGGGGCTGCTT
>DATHPH010000352.1:0-4983 GCA_035484095.1 Cytophagaceae bacterium
AAACATTATCATCCTACGATTATAAGTGGTCTTGCCTATGGAATAGATATTTACGCTCATAAAACAGCGATTGCTGAACGAATCCCTACCATAGCGGTAATGGCTTCCGGTGTAGATGTGATCTATCCTTTTGTACATAAAGAAATTGCTCATAAAATGAAAGAAAATGGAGGTTTGCTCACTGAATATAGGCCCGGAACAAAACCAGACCCAGTTTTTTTTCCTGCACGAAACCGGATCGTAGCCGGACTTTGTGATGCCATCATTGTGATAGAAGCCGCCTTTAAAGGCGGAGCACTTATTACTGCAGAAATTGCCAACAGTTATAATAGAGAAGTTTTCGCAGTACCGGGAAATATTGGAAACAAGTTTAATGAAGGGTGCAATCATCTCATCAAAACGCATAAGGCCCATATATACACCTCCGCAAAAGATTTAGAGTATATTTTAAACTGGGATCTCGAAAATAAAAAGCCGGAAAGTGAAAACCATATCTTATTAGAAACACTTGATGAAGAGGAAAAAATAATTTATAAAACTCTTTTCCAAAAAGACAATAGCGGAATAGACGAACTTAGTTGGAAAACCAATATACCATTAAGTAAACTTTCCTCAACATTGCTTTCGATGGAATTTAAAGGGCTTGTAAAAGTATTGCCCGGAAAAAAATTCAAACTGGTTTCATAAACCAATTTACTTTACAACCTTCCACGAATCATAAATTAAAAAATGGAAGAATTAATTTTTCTTATATGTTTGTAAATTAAAGTAAATTGCACCCTCTAAATAATTAAAACAAATGGCAATCCTTGAATTTTTACCTTCCAAAGAAATTAATCTGTCTGGTGTACTGATTTACCTGGCAGAAACTCAAGAAGGGCAAAACCTAATTTCTACTTTTCTAACGCAGGAAGAAATTAATTTTATTGGAAGTCAATTTAAAAAGGGAATTGAAGTAGTAGAAATACACACCCCTCATAAAACTATTTTTATTCTTTCATCTTTAAATGCAGAAAGTAATGACGATATAGTAGAAAAATACCGGCGAAAAGGAGCTGCTCTTTGCCACCGATTAACTGCTTTAAAACATACCAGCGTTACGATTTTTAAAGAAAACAGCGCCGATACACTTTTAGCTTTTACTGAAGGAATTGTACTGGCCAATTATCAATTTCTAAAGTACAAATCCGGCACAAAAAATTCCTTAACAAAACTATTCGTTTCTTCAGAACTAAATCTTACTGATAAAGTAGCTGAGCTCACCATTCTGCTTGATGCAGTATACAAAACAAGGGACTTGGTGAACGAACCTGTCCTTTTCCTTACAGCAGAGCAATTGAGCAAAGAAATAGAAACAATCGGAAAAGAAGCAGGATTTTCAACCGAAATATTTAATAAAAGTAAAATTCAAAGTCTAAAGATGGGAGGTTTGCTGGCGGTAAATGAAGGTAGTCCCAATCCTCCAACGTTCACCATTTTAGAATACAAACCTAAGAATCCGATAAATAAAAACCCCATTGTACTGGTAGGAAAGGGTGTTGTTTACGATACAGGAGGACTAAGTTTGAAGCCTACAGAGCATTCTATGGATATGATGAAATGTGATATGGCTGGAGCAGCCGCTGTAGCAGGAGCTTTTTATGCTGTTGCCAAAAATAATTTACCCATTCATCTCATTGGACTAATTCCAGCAACAGAAAATAGACCGGGCGGAAATGCAATTACTCCCGGGGATATTATTACTATGCACAATGGAAAAACAGTGGAAGTCCTTAATACCGATGCGGAAGGCAGACTCATTCTGGCCGACGCACTTTCGTATGCAAAAAAATACGATCCTGAACTGGTCATAGACCTTGCCACATTAACTGGTTCTGCGGCAAGAGCCATTGGGAAGGAAGCCATTGTATTTATGGGAACAGCAGACGAAACAACAAAAAAAGAATTTACAAAAGCGGGATTTGAAACATTTGAACGACTGGTAGAATTTCCGCTTTGGGAAGATTACGATCAATACATTCAATCGGATATTGCCGATTTAAAAAACATTGGAGGGAATGAAGCGGGTGCGATTACAGCCGGAAAATTCATGCAACATTTCACATCCTATCCTTGGCTGCACCTTGATATTGCAGGCGGTGCGTTTATGACTTCCCCTTTTCATTACTGGGTAAAAGGTGGAACAGGTCTTGGCGTAAAACTATTGTACAACTTTTTGAAAAATAAAATTAATCAGTAACTTTATCAATCATTTAAACATTTAACAACCTTAAATATGAAAAAAATATTTATTTTGATTATTGCTTTTGTAATGGCATACCTATGCAGTTATTCGGAAATGAAAGCACAATTTACCGGCGGTATTCGACTCGGATTTAATGCTTCCCGATTCGTTGGAAACAATAGTACAACTTCTAAATTTGCACCCGGTTTCCATATAGGGGCTTATTTCAGAGTGGCCATTAAAACAAAATACCGAATTCAGGCCGACGTTCTATTTAGTACTAAAGGAGGTGTATATAGTCAACCCTATGTAAGCGGTACCACCATATCAAATGAAAATTATTATTATGTACCTTTCTATGTTGACATCCCGGTTATGTTTAATTATAAACCCGTTGCTGGTCTTTACATTGAAGCAGGAGTTCAACCTTCCATTGCGCTTACCCAATTAAATTTCAGTTCCAACACTACCTCCACGTTTAATAAGAGCGGCCTCAAATCCTTGGATTTTGCTCCTGTAGCAGGCCTTGGATATGAATTCAAAAAAGTAAGTTTGGGTATAAGAGGTGCTTTTGGAATTATGAATATCAACAGTAATTCTACTTCTATCCTAAGCAATACAAGCACAAGAAATATGACATTAATGGCGACATTTGGTTTCAAAATCTAATTTTCAAAAAAGATTACTTCCTGCAAAAGGGTTGGTTTTATATAAACCAACCCTTTTACTTTTTCACAGGTTTTGTGAATCCCTAAACATTGTCTAACTTCGTATCCTAGTTAACCACTAAATTAGAAGTATTACAGAATGGCATTTATAAACGGCACCACAGACAGACCCGTTATCGGGATTTCACTTGGAGATTTTAACGGAATCGGACCGGAAGTAATAATGAAAACGCTTTCCGACATTCGTATCTCTAAATTATGCGTGCCGGTTGTCTATGGTAATTATAAAATATTTGCGAAATACAAAAGACTTATCGAGATGGAAGAAATAAGTTTCCATTCGATTAAAAACATTGCAGAATTATATCCTAAAAAATCAAACCTTGTTACCTGCTGGGAAGAAGATTATGAAATACATCCTGGCAAGGTAACACCCGAAGCAGGGAAGTGTGCTTTTGTTTCTTTACAAAAAGCGACAGACGATGTTATCGCTGGAAATCTCGATGCACTCGTCACCGCTCCTATCAATAAAAAAAACATTCAAAATGTTGATTTTAATTTTGTTGGGCATACAGAATACCTTACTCAACGAGCAAATGCAACCGACAGCTTGATGCTGTTGGTATGCGAGGAATTAAGAATTGGTGTCGCCACAGGTCATATTCCTTTATCCGAAGTAAAAGAAAAACTGACAAAAGAAAAGATATTGACGAAAGTATCGATCCTAAACAAAACACTAAAAAACGACTTCGGAATTAGCAAACCCCGCATTGCACTATTAGGACTAAACCCTCATGCAGGTGAAGATGGATTATTGGGCAACGAAGAAAAAGAAATGATTGCGCCTTTAATTGAAGAACTAAAACAAAAAGGCGTATTTGCATTTGGACCATTTCCAGCCGATGGCTTTTTTGGGGTAAAACATTATCAAAAATTTGACGGCGTATTAGGGATGTACCACGATCAAGGGTTAATTCCATTTAAACTAATGGCTTTTGATTCCGGAGTAAATTTCACTGCAGGTTTACCTTTTATCCGAACTTCTCCAGACCATGGTACCGCTTATGATTTGGCAGGCAAAAATGTGGCAAACGAATCTTCTTTCCGTGCTGCTTTGTTTTTGGCTATCGAGATGGTAAAAGCAAAAAAAACGGTTGAAGCATAGCGAACGGTTTTAATAAATAAAATGCCATCCTTCATTTGATGTAAAACATGCTGATTTTCATAAACGGTACTGGTAATATTTCCCCTCAGGCATCATTTCTCAATAGTTCCTTTTCTCAGGATTCAATGATTGCTTATCATTCAAATAAGCTCACTTGTATAGAACCTGATTACAAAACCCTAATCAATCCTTCTATCCTTCGCAGAATGTCGCGCATGATTAAAATGGGCATTGCATCTTCTAAAATTTGTCTGGAAAATGCCGGTATTGAAAAACCAGGAGCAATTATCACCGGTACAGGTCTTGGCTGCATCGAAGATACCGAAAAATTCATCACCTCAATCATTCAAAACGACGAACAACTCCTGACACCAACACCTTTCATTCAATCGACTCATAATACTGTTGGTGGCCAGATTGCACTGCTGTTAGGTTGTCACGAATACAATTTCACGTATGTTCACAGAGGTATTTCTTTTGAGTCAGCATTGCAAGATGCCATTATGTTGATTCAGGAAAATTCGGCAGACAATATTCTCGTAGGAGGTATTGATGAACTAACAGAAACCAGTTTTAAGATATTACAGGAATTAGGAATATACAGCCGTTCGGCAACCATAAACCCTGATATGACCAATGGGACTATGGGAGGTGAAGGGGCAGCATTTTTTGTACTTTCAGGGAAACGCTCCAATCGTTCGATTGCTAAAATTTCTTTAGTAAAAACCTTCGTTGGCGAAACCGACAGTTCCTATATTTCCGAAAAAATATCCAACTCCTTAAAAGAAATTGGAAAGAAAATTGAAGATATTGACCATATTATTACCGGTAATTCCGGTAATAAAAAAACGGACAGCATCTATCAGGATTTAAAAGAAGGTATTTTTAAAAATTCAAGTACATCTACCTTCAAACAATATTGCGGA
>DATHPH010000353.1:0-2714 GCA_035484095.1 Cytophagaceae bacterium
CGGATATCTGGAAGGTGCTTTAATTGGTACGGCATTCAACACTTCTTTCATTTTACTCAAAACAGAGGATACCAATTCGGAAAATGAAGTGGAAGAAGCAAACTGGGCGAGAGGAGCTGAATATGCTGACAGTATGGGGGCAGATATTATTAGCTCTTCGCTTGGCTATACGACATTTGATTTGAAAAGCGACAGTCATACTTATCAAGATATGAATGGCACGACAACGATTGCAGCACGAGCAGCCAATGCCGCTTTTTCAAAAGGAATCCTTGTTTTTTGCAGTGCAGGCAATGATGGCGGAGATAGCTGGCATTATATTTCCACTCCTGCCGACGGATTGGATGTCTTGGCAGTAGGAGCGGTGGATGCCAATGAAAAGTATGCTTATTTTAGTTCTGTAGGACCTTCGTCGGATGGCAGAATAAAACCTGATTTAGCAGCACAAGGACTTAATACGGTGGTTGGTTTATCTTCAGGGTTGATTTCGGTAAACAGCGGCACTTCTTTTTCCTGTCCTCTTACAGCAGGACTTGCCGCAGGTATCTGGCAAGCGTTTCCTTCTCTTACGAACAGTCAAATGGCTCTTGTCTTAAAAAAGTCTGCTTCTCAATACAATCATCCTGATAACCAACTTGGGTTTGGAATCCCCAATTATTTAAATGCAAAGCAATATATTCTTGACAGTATCTTTTACAATGCCATTCAGCTTTCTGCTCAATTTAGTCTCTTCCCAAATCCCTTTAAGGAAGGTTTCTTAAACTTTGTCATAAGTTCCGATTATTACAACCAAAGTATTACATTTAAAATATACGATGTTCTTGGAAGACAAGTGGCAGAAGATAATTTTATGGTTACCTCAGATTTTAAAAATGAAACCACTATAAATGCTGCCTCTTTTAAAAGTGGAATCTACATTGTTCAGGTTTATTTGCCAGATAAAATTATTAAAACAAAAATTGTTGTAGAATAAATTATGGGAATACTAATGTTTCATTTACCAAAATAAAATTTCAAACTATATTTCTTTAAGGAAGCTACCAACAATAGTGCTGATGACTTCCTTAAAGAAATATTATTTTATAGAGAATAGCCCAAAATTTTCAACATACTTTCTTTTGTTTGTTCAGGAGCAAAAAGACTTGTGGTAATATTGCCATTTTCATCTTTATCAATTAAAATGTGTTTGGGAGCAGGGATTAAACAATGTTGAATCCCTCCATATCCACCAAGAGACTCCTGATATGCTCCTGTATGGAAAAAACCAATATACAATTTTTCATCTTTAGGAGGATCCGGTAAAAAAACCATATTGACATGTGCTTCGGAATTATAATAATCCATACTATCACAGGTAATACCTCCGACCTTGGCTTTTTGATAGGACTTATCCCATTGATTAAGGGCAAGCAGAATGTATTTTTGATTGAGTCCCCAAACATCGGGTAGGGTAGTAATAAAAGAACTATCAATCATGAACCATTCTTCTTTATCATTCTGAAGTTTAGTGCCCATCACCGAATACAAAGCAGCACCACTTTCACCAACCGTAAAACTTCCAAATTCTGAGAAAATATTAGGAGTTGCGACACCTTGTTCATCGCATATCTTCTTGATATTTTTTACAATTTGATCGCCCATATAATTATAGTCGTAATCGAAATGGACGGAAGTCTTAATAGGCCAACCACCACCAATATCAATACTTTCCAGGGTAGGACAAACCTTTTTTATCTCGCAATATTTGTAAACAAACCGTCTGAGTTCTCCCCAATAGTAAGTAGTATCTTTAATGCCGGAGTTCACAAAAACATGAAGCATTTTTAACTCAAACTTTGGATTGTTTTCAATTTTGGTACGATAAAGTTCCATGACATCGTTGTACCGAACTCCTAATCGAGAAGTGTAAAATTCAAACTTTGGATCTTCGTCTGCGGCAATTCGAATGCCTACTTTGCAATTATGCTGAACGAGTCTATTGTAAGAATCTATTTCCTCTAAATTGTCTAAAATAGGAATGCAATTTTCAAATCCGTCGTTTATCAAATCAGAAATATTTTGGGTATAAAGGTCTTTTTTATAGCCATTACAAAGTATAAACGTGTCTTTTGAAAGTTTGCCTCTTTCATATAAATTTCTGATGATCGGAATATCAAAAGCGGAAGAAGTTTCAATGTTGATTTTATTTTTCATTGCTTCTTCCAGCACAAATCGGAAATGAGAAGATTTGGTACAATAACAATAATGATAACTCCCTTGATAATGATTATTTTTAATAGCATCATTAAAAATATTTTTAGCCTTTTGAATCTGAGAACTAATCTTTGGAAGGTAGGTTAATTTGATCGGTGTGCCATATTCCCGGACAAGATCCATGGTTGATACACCGTTGAAAAATAATTCATTGTTTTCTACCTTAAATTCATCTGTTGGAAAGAAAAAGGTTTGTTCAATCAGGTCTTTGTATTTATCCATCTTAGTTTTAAATAGTGTGCAATATTGCCATAAAATTACAATCTTTGCAACGCTGAAAGTAAAAGTTTAACATAATTTTATATACCCTTCATAAAGTACAATATATTGATATTCAGCACAAACTATCAATGAAGGAAAAAATTAAATATGAATATTGAGCATATTATTAAAGAAGATTTATCAGAAGGGTTAAAAATACTTTTCGGAGCGGAGGTAAAAGCAGACGAAATAGTAATTCA
>DATHPH010000354.1:0-1951 GCA_035484095.1 Cytophagaceae bacterium
CGCACTACTTCGTACATCATAATTCCGGCCGCAACCGATACATTTAAAGACTGAATTTTTCCTATGATAGGAATTTTCAGCATTTCATCCGACAATTTTAAGTACTCAGATGAAATGCCATCTTCTTCAGAGCCCATTACCAAGGCTACTGGCCCTTTGCAATCGGCAGAGTCGATGGTTTTCCCACCTTTTTCCGAACAAGCAATTATTTTAAGACCGTTTTCTTTCAGGTATTTCAAGGTGGTTTTAAGATTGTCTTCGCGGCAAACAGGAATATAATTTAATGCACCAGCAGAAGTCTTTACCGCATCGCTGTTAATCTGAGCACTCCCGCGACTTGGAATCACGATGGCCTGAACGCCCAAACATTCAGCAGAACGTGCAATGGCGCCAAAATTTCGCACATCCGTCACTCTATCGAGCACAAGGATAAAAGGCGTGTCTCCTTTTCGGTATACTTCTGAAATAATATTGTCCAACGAAGCATAAATAACGGAGGATATAAAACAAATGACTCCTTGATGGACCTTTCTGGTGATACGATTCAATTTGTCAACCGGAACTTTTACAATCGGAATATTATGTTTAGAGGCTAGTTGTAATAATTCTGTCACTACATTCCCCCCTATCTCCTTTTGTATCAGAATACGCTCGATTTCCTTCCCTGACTTAATTGCTTCAATAACTGGTCGTATTCCAAAAACAAAATCATTGTTATTTTCCATTCAAATAAATTTTCTTATATAGGCTATGCGGACTAATCGTTGTCTTCAGAAGAAACTGCGTTTGTTTTTCTGAAATCTCTTCCACCACTAAAAGAACCAGGCCCAATAAATTTTCCTGTTTTATCGATGTATCTCCATTTCCCATTTACACGAACCATCGCAAAACCTTCGGCAAAATTTTTAGCAGCATCAAAGGCTGCCGGAATAATTTGTTTTCCGGTTTTGTCAATATAAGCCCATAATTTTCCGCTTTTAACTTTTGCTAAACCTTCACTAAAGTTGCCGGCGCCTTCATAAGAAGCATTGATTACAAAGTTTCCTTTTTTGTCTATGTATCCCCATAATCCATTCCTCTTCGCTCTGGCAAGTCCTTGAGAAAAGGGTTCGGCTCCTTCAAGGTTGGGTGGTACCATAAAGTTTCCTTTAAGATCTATGTATCCCCATTTACCATTTACTTTTACTGCAGCAAGCCCTTCGCTAAAATCCTGAGCACCTTCGAAGTTCGCCTGAATAAAAAACAGTCCAGTACTATCAATAAAGCCCCAAAGGTCATTTTGTTTTGCCCTGGCAGCAATACTTTGCGCCTTTACCTGAAAATCCAATAAGAGAAGGGTCAAAAGGAAAAAAGGAATATGCTTTTTCATAAGAGTTTCTGTTTAGATATGTTTTATATTAAAACAAAACGATCGCAGAAAATAACTGCGATCGTTTTATACTTGTTAATGACTATTGCCCTTTCTGATAATAGAAAAGTAATTTTTCATAATATTTCGAAGCCTGTTCTGTTTTGCCGGCTTCACGAAGCGCATTGGTAATCTGATCCAAATAAGCGAGAGACATTTGGTAATCTCTGGAATTAGTACCCATTTTATTTTTATCTAAGTATTCTAACATTTCTAAAGCTCTATTTGCCATAGTAGTGGTAATCTCCTCTGCTTTTTTATCTTCTCCTACTTTGTATAATAAGGAAATATAAGAAGGCATATAATAGTCGTAAGGAATAGATTTGTCAGGAATCATTTTTAAACTATAGTTCAATACTTCTTTGGCTTTATCAGTCTGACCTTCCGCCAATAGTTGACCGGCCAAGGCGTGATACTGATTGCGGTCATTGGCAGGGAAGCGAAGATAGTTTTCATCATAAAAGACCGTAGAGTCATCAAGGTTACGGAAAGCAAACCGCTTCATCATGTTGTCATACATGATTTTAGAGTTTACCCATCCAT
>DATHPH010000355.1:0-4268 GCA_035484095.1 Cytophagaceae bacterium
CAGGAACCTGCCCATCCTTCTCTGTCCAGACTTCTATACTGGATAGCCTCTGCTAAATGTTCGATTTTTATTTCCTGACTTCCTGCTAAATCTGCAATAGTTCGGGCTACTTTTAATATTCGGTCGTATGCCCTGGCAGAAAGTCCTAAGCGTTCCATGGCTGTTTTTAATAATTTTTTTCCTGCTTCATTGATATCGCAAATGTCTTTTACCATTTGAGAAGGCATCATAGCATTGCAATGTACGGGTTCTACATCGGGTTGTTGGTTGTATGCCTCGAAACGTATGCTTTGTATTTGTCTTCCTCTTTCTACCCTCATACGTATTTCCTCGCTTGATTCTGCTTTGCGATTAGCGGTCATCTCGTCAAAGGTAACAGGTGTTACTTCGATGTGAAGATCAATGCGATCTAGCAAAGGGCCACTGATTTTATTAAGGTATCGATGTACCACGCCTGGGCCACAGACGCATTCCTTTTCGGGATGGTTGTAGTACCCACACGGACAAGGATTCATACTTGCAATCAACATAAAGTTGGCAGGAAAATCAATGGATATTTTTGCCCGGCTAATATTTACTCGTCTTTCTTCTAAAGGTTGCCTCATTACTTCCAAAGCTGTACGTTTAAATTCCGGAAGTTCGTCAAGAAATAAAACGCCATTGTGGGCCAATGAAATTTCACCTGGTTGAGGGAATCCTCCACCACCGACCAATGCCACATCGCTTATGGTATGGTGAGGGGAGCGGAATGGTCGGTTAGAAATCAACGAAGATTTAGAGCCCAACTTTCCTGCTACCGAATGAATCTTGGTTGTTTCCAACGCTTCGTGCAAATTAAGCGGAGGAAGAATAGAGGGAAGCCGTTTGGCCAGCATGGTTTTGCCAGCACCCGGAGGACCTATCATAATTACGTTATGGCCACCAGCAGCGGCTATTTCCATAGCACGTTTAATATTTTCTTGTCCTTGTACATCTGCGAAGTCTGCCTCGTAAGTATTGACCTTATTGAAAAATACATCTCGTGTATCCATTCTTAGGGGAGGGATTTCTAGTTTATTTTCAAAAAAATCAATTGCTTCCTGAAGATTTTGCACACCGATAATATCAATGTTGTTGACGATAGCAGCTTCTGTTTCATTTTCTTTGGGAAGAATAAAGCCTTTGTACCCTTGCTTTCGCGCCTCTATGGCAATAGGCAAAACCCCTTTGATAGGACGTAACTCTCCATCGAGCGCAAGCTCACCCATAATAATGTATTTATTTAACTCTTCCGTTAAAAGTTGGCCGGAAGCATAAAGTACACCCAAAGCAATAGGAAGGTCATAAGCAGATCCTTCTTTTCGAATATCAGCCGGAGCCAGGTTTACTACTACTTTTTGTCTTGGCATTCGATAACCCAGATGTTTGATAGCTGCTTCTACCCGTTGCTCGCTCTCTTTAACAGCGCTGTCGGGTAGACCGACCATAAAAAATTTGGTACCTTGGTTAATGGTTACCTCAATAGTGACAATAAAAGCATTTACTCCCTGAACTGCGCTGCCAAAAGTTTTAGCTAACATCAGTGTTTAGTTGTTTCTCAATTAAAAAAATTAAAATATGAATTATCTTTATATGTATTTCTTGTATTCTGTCTGCATAACCCGTGTGCAGTACATTAATTTGAACATCACAAAGTTCGGCAAGTTTTCCTCCGTTTTTCCCTGTAAGTCCAATTACTTTCATTTGTTTTTGTCTGGCTGCTTCCGCTGCTTTTACCACGTTTTCCGAATCACCGCTAGTACTGATCGCAACTAAAATATCCCCTTTGTTTCCAAATCCTTTCACATATCTGGAAAATACGTGACCGTATCCGAAATCATTTGCCGTGCACGTTAAATAACCAGGATCTGAAATGGCCATGGCTGGAATAGGATCTCTGTTTTCACGGAACTTTCCGCTAAGTTCTTCTGCAAAATGCATCGCATCACAAGCGGAACCTCCGTTGCCACAGGAGATTATGATGCCACCTTTTTTTAGAGAGGAAACAATTGTTTTAGCAGCTCTTTCTATGGCAGTGATATTTTCTTTATTGGATAAAAATTTTTGAAGTAGCTCCGAAGCTTCTGTTAATTCCTGATATATAAGATCACTGGTATTCATAAAAATTTCTCTACTTATCAAAGGTACATTTTTTTTAATTACGACCAATATTTTGATAAAAAATCATTGGCTCTGATAGCGACTATGTTAAATAACGCAGAGTAATGTTTTAATCTTTATTAAAACAAACTTATCTGCATGATTTCTACTTGCGCGGCCAAAGGTATATAATATTTTTTATTGGAACGTAATTCAGTACATATAGCACGTGTACGCACAATGCTATCTTTCCGAAAATAACGTTTATTAAAACGAAAGGTTTCTGTTTGTTTTACATCGGAAAGAAAAGCGAGTTTGTGTTCATCATGTTCGCCGAGTGCCTTGAGCAAATCCATATCAGAGCAGGAGGTAGCCTTTGGATTGCCTATATAATCATATAAGGGAACGATAATATTAGTAGGAAACACTTCTTCCTTTAAAATTGGATAAAGAACTTCTTTGAAACTGGATTTCCATTCTTCACCATGTGGTTTTACCCGAAAGCCATGCCGCGTGCCTGTAATTAGGTGGGCCACTTCATGCAAATAGGTAATCAGAAAAGCGTAAGGATTCAAATCACCATTTACCGTAATGGTATGTTGATTGAGCATCCGATTATAGGAATAATCTCCTAATTTAGAAGTTCGTTTCTTTTTAACAATAAAACGAAATTTATAAAGAAGCCACAGTTCGCTGCAATAGCTAACAGTGGCTTCGGGAACATATCGTTTAATGGTATTCTGAAATACCGAATTACTCATTTTGTTTCTTACCTATTGCTTTCCGTTTATGTTTTAAAACTTTTGCTTTTACATAGAAAATAATTTCTTCCGCCACATTGGTAATATAATCACCATTGCGCTCCATTTTTCTTATAATTGAAAGGAAATAAACAGCTTGTAGAATTTTTTCTGCGTCATTTATTTCTTTAACATAATTCGTGATTGTTTGGTTCGCTAATACATTTATCTCATCCATTCGCTCATCTTTGGAAAAAATGGTCCGAGCCAAATCGGTATTGTCTGTCTCAAAAGATTCGGTTAGGATAGACAGCATTTCAAGTGCAGTATCGGTCATTTCGCGAAAGCGGAATGCTTCAATCATATCAGCAGGAAAAGGCTGATCGCTACGCAAAATTAATTGAGCAATGCCTTTAGCATTGTCGCCAATGCGTTCCAGGTTCGACACCATTTTTAAGGAAGCCACCACAAATCGAAGGTCAATAGCGACCGGATTAAAAAGGGCTAAAATGTGTTCACATTTGGAATCAATGATAAGTTCGCTGCCGTTTACACGCTTTTCATTTTTAATAATCTCTTTTGCCAAGTCTTTGTCAAACGTGTAAAAAGCGGAGATGGCCTTTTCCAATTGTCCTCTTACGAGAAGAGTCATTTCGATCAACTCGGTTTTAAGCTCTCCTAATTCGGTTTCAAGTAGATTCATTTTATAAAAAGTTAAATATTTTAAGTCTTAGTTTGTATAAACGTATCGAATTAACAACGGATTTATTTTATCCGAAACGCCCGGTAATATAATTTTGTGTTCTTTCTTTTTTAGGATTCGTAAATAATGTACGAGTATCGTCGTATTCTATCAATTCACCCATGTAAAAAAAGGCAGTTTTGTCACTTGTTCTTGTAGCTTGCTGCATGTTATGTGTTACAATCAAAATCGTATAAGAGGATTTCAGGTTGTAGATAAGTTCCTCGATTTTAATCGTAGAAAGAGGATCTAATGCAGAAGCTGGTTCATCCATCAGTAATACAGAAGGGGATACCGCCAACGCTCTTGCAATACAAAGACGTTGCTGCTGACCACCTGAAAGTGCCAGTGCTGATTTTTTTAGCTTATCTTTTACTTCTTCCCACAAAGCAGATTGTTTCAACGATTCTTCTACTTTTTGTTCAATAAGAAATTTATCGCTTACTCCATTTACGCGTAGTCCGTATGCAACATTTTCGTATATGGATTTTGGAAATGGATTTGGTTTTTGAAAAACCATTCCTACTGCTTTTCGAAGTTCGTTGACGTTTATTTTAGTTGAATAAATATCAACCCCATCAATCAGCATTTCCCCTTCTATCCTACAGTTTTCAATGAGGTCGTTCATTCGATTGAAAAGTCGAAGAAAGGTGGATTTGCCACAACCC
>DATHPH010000356.1:0-1833 GCA_035484095.1 Cytophagaceae bacterium
ATCATATTCGATTTTGGGGCGGTCGTAATAAACATTGACATACCAAATGCTTATAGATCATTTGCAAAGTTAAGCGGAATCTCTTCTCTTGAGGTGCAGGACTTATTTGAAAAACAAGGTGCTTATGCCGCTTTTGAATCGGGGAAAATGACCAACGATGCATTTCATGCCTTGCTAAGAAAAGAATTACAGGTAACTTGTAGCGATGAGGAACTTGATCTGGCCTGGAATTCAATGCTCTTAGACGTGCCTTTAGAAAGGGTTGAAAAGCTGAAAGAACTGAAAACCCGGTATAATATTTACCTGTTGAGCAATACCAATGCCATTCATGTAACGAAGATGAAAGCCCTTTTTAAGCATCATTTTGGTATTGACGATTTTACTACTTTATTTCACAAACCCTATCTTTCGTACGAAATTGGATTGATAAAACCGGACACGGCGATATATGAGTTTTTATTGAAAGATGCAGGAATTAAAAGGGAAGAAACTATTTTTCTGGACGACAATGCAGAAAACATAACAAGTGCGTGGAGCATAGGATTGCCTTCAGTACAAGTACTGCCGGGGAAATACACGATGATGGACATATTAAAAGATGCTTAAGAAAATAAACCCGCTTATTATACAGTTTGTATTATTTATACTGACTGTTTTTACCGCTACACTTGTTGGAGCCAGTTGGGTGGGCGTTTCAGAACCAACGGATACTTTCTGGACGTTCTTTTCCAGAGGTTTTGATTATTCAATCCCTTTTTTGGGAATATTGACTGTTCACGAGTTCGGACATTATCTTATGGCAAAGCATTATAAAGTAGAAGTGACGTTGCCTTATTACATTCCGCTTTACCTTCCATTTGCCGAAATGATTCAGATTGGTACGATGGGGGCTTTTATCAGAATGAAAGGCAGAAGTTCTTCCCGAAAAGAAATTTTTGATATTGGCGTGGCAGGGCCTTTGGCAGGATTTTTTGCAGCACTGATTGTCCTGTTCTACGGATTTACGAATTTACCCGAACCTTCCTATATTTTCAAAATTCATCCGGAATACGAAGTATATGGGAAGAACTATGCGGATTCGGTTTATACAGATTCTTTTCATAAAAAAATCTTGTATAAAGAAATACAAAAAATAAAGGACTCGACGGAAAGAGAGCATTCTATGGTGGTGATGCAGGAACCTACTGTAGTATTTGGGCTTGGCAAAAATTTATTGTTTTTATTTTTTGAAAAATTCGTGGTGCAAGATAAAAGCAGGATACCGAATTCGTACGAAATGTATCATTACCCGTTTATTTTTGCAGGTTATCTGGCTTTGTTTTTTACGGCGCTAAATCTTATTCCTATCGGACAGTTGGACGGAGGACATATTATTTACGGCCTTTTCGGTTACAAAAAACATAAATTTATTTCAAGAACAATTTTTACAACCTTGATTTTCGTCCTGGGGCTGGGAATTTTTAAAGACAATATTTTAAATATAAATTTCTTTACAGCATCGTATTTAAACATGCTTTATTTCGCAGCGTTTTATTTGTCGTTTCTTTATTTTGTATTAGAAAAAACGTTTAAGGATTCTAAAACAGTATTGATGATATCGGTTATTATTTTTGCGGCACAATTTCTCGCGGAGATTATTTTCCCTAAGATAGAAGGAGGAATGGGACTGATACTATTTGCGATTCTAATTGGAAGGTTTATGGGCGTGGAACATCCGCCGGCGATGGTGGAGGAACCCTTGGATTTCAAACGAAAATTAATCGGATGGACTTCTTTGGTGATTTTAATACTATGTTTTACTCCGCAAGTATTTACGTTTAATATTTTAAAATA